>NZ_CP041157.1:0-121606 GCF_006740765.1 Leisingera aquaemixtae | reverse complement strand
AGGCCAGCTGGTCGAGGCTGTCGTGTTGTTTGCGGATCTTCATGACTTCAGCAGCCTTTCCGCGCAATTGAAGCCGGCAGAGACGGTCAGCCTGCTGAACAGCTATTTCGACTGTCTTGTCGCTCCAATTGAAGAGAATGGCGGCCATATACTGAAATTTGTCGGCGACGCTGTTCTGGCCTTCTTTCCTGTTAACTTAGCCGGAACGCCTGAACCGCGGCCGCAGGAAGCAATCGCCGCCATCAGTCAGCGGCTCAACATGCTGAATTCCGCAAGGAGGGAAGCAGGTGAGAAAGCCCTGAAACACGGACTCTGCTTGCATTTCGGCGAAGTTCTGTACGGCAATATTGGGTCGAGTGAACGTCTGGATTTCACCATTATCGGCGATGCGGTGAATGTAGCCGCCCGATGTCTTGAGGAAACCCACGCATTCGGCATCGAATACCTTGCCACGGAGGCATTCGTAACGCGATTTTCTCCAGAGAATTCCTCCCCATCGGGACGCGCAAGTTGAAAGGCATTGCCAGCCCCGTATCGCTCCATGAACTTTGCCCGAATTCAACGTAGGTTGTTCCCGTCCTTGGAGGAGGACGCTCGGCGCACTGGGCCAAAACCGGACGTGCGAGCAGATTGGGAAAAGCTGGATTTGTCCGGCTTGTCGACAATTCATGCTGACCGCTTGGCCGGCACACCCAGAAAATGCCTCGGATGGCGCACACCGGCTGAAGCCTTCAGGGACGAACACATTAAGCTGAGATAGCAGGAAACGTCACAACGACCCTTGAGCCTCCAGCCCAAATATGCACGTTCGGTCCAGCTGGGCCCTTTAGGAGCAGAGAATGACAGCGAAGATTTCACGCGAGGACCTCAAGGCAAAGATCGACCGCAACGATGAATTCGTTCTTGTCGACACTCTGCCAGAAACTGCATACCGCAAGGGGCACCTGCCAGGCGCCATCAGCATCGTGTCCGATGACATCATCGACGTCGCGCCGGAGCGCATTCCCGACCGCGACACCTATATCGTCGTCTATTGCAGCAGCGGGACGTGCAAGCGGTCGTCCTTTGCTGCCGAGCGACTTGAGCGCTTAGGGTATACCTGCGTCCGCGACTACCATGAGGGCAAGGCGGACTGGGTTGAGGCTGGCCTGCCCTTTGTGACGGATTAAACGCAGGTGCGATAAGGAGAGGCTGCGGCGATGCGGGATCGGCTAGAGAGGCGCCAGATCACTGTCTACCTTGGCGCGATTGGACTCGGTATCGCTGTCGGCTCGACAGCGCCGGATGCTGCCGGTCCTCTGGAATTCGCGGTCACCCCGTGCTGGCGGCGCTCATCTACACCACGTTCCTACAGGTCCCGCTCGCCGATCTCAGAGGCGCGATGCGCAACCGGCGTTTTCTCGGCGCGCTCCTGGTGGCGAATTTCATCGCCGTGCCGCTGCTGGTGTGGCTTCTGTTCCAAATGGTGCCGTCCCGCCCGGCGGTGCAACTGGGTGTGCTCCTCGTTTTGCTCACCCCCTGCATCGACTATGTCGTAGTGTTCACCCATATGGGCCGCGGGAATGCGCGCCTCGTGCTCGCCGCCACACCGCTGCTCCTCGTCGTTCAGTTTCTCCTGCTGCCATTCTACCTCTGGCTGTTCCTTGGGCCGGGCATAGCGGATCTGCTGCGCCCCGGCCCGTTCCTCGCAGCCTTCCTCTGGCTTATCGCAACGCCTCTGATACTGGCTTGGCTGACCGAATTTTGGGCAGGCCGGCACGCGTCGGGCGAGCGTTTCACCGCGGCCATGGCCTGGGCACCGGTGCCGCTGATGGCGCTGACCCTGTTTTTGGTCATTGCGGCCGAACTGCCCCGGATCGAAACGGCCTTGGCTGATGTGCTGGGCGTCGTGCCGGTCTATTTCGCCTATGTCTTGGCAGCACCTATCATCGGCTGGGCGATCAATCGCCTTGCCCGTCTTGAATACGGTGCCAGCCGGGCGTTGATATTCAGCATAAGTACCCGAAATTCATTGGTCGTGCTGCCATTGGCACTCGCGGCGCCTTCGACGGCGGGATCGCCGCCGCTATCGTGGTAACGCAGACCTGCGTCGAACTTCTGGCTGAGCTTGCCTATATCAGGCTTGTTCCGGCGCTGGTGACAGCGCGATCAACGCATCAGTGGTAAAGGCGGCTGGATCGGCTACATTGATTAGCCTGCCTTCGCTGCACGGGATGACATAACCTTTTTGGCCGGGACACAATGCGAACAATCTCCGGAAAATGCTGCGTGAGAAATGAATGACATGGTGTGTTTGCAGCGGCCGCTCTCCCAGGGCGAACGCGATTCGATGAGATCCGCCTCAGCAAAACCGGCCGTGAAGGAGTACGACTATGACGCATTGTGTTGGTCTAGACGTGTCCGTCAAATCCGTGTCGATCTGTGTTGTTGATAGAGAGGGTGAGGTGCTTGCCCGCGGCGAAACCAGTTCGGATCCGGACCCAATCGCATCATTCATTTCGGAGCACGCCGCTGAGCCCGAGCGGATTGTGCATGAGAGCGGCATTCTGGCCATCTGGCTCATCCGAGAACTTGAGAAACGTGGCCTTCCAATCATCTGCATTGATGCACGCCTGGCGCACAAGGCGCTGTCGGATCAGCGGGCAAATACAGGGGCTCACTTTTGGGTGCCGATAGGGAGTTGAAGTTGGACGCCGATTGGCAGGTTGGCCGCTGCGAACGGTCAGTTTGGTTTCTGTCCATCGAAGGCCGGTTGAACGACGCTCCGGTGGAAATCGCTGCGTCGCCGAAAGGCTGCTGCCGCGCGTGCGAACTTAGATTTCGACGTTCTGCACGTGCATTCGCCGTGGCGGCATAAGTCCGTTCTGTCCCGCTCTTTTCCTGTTCGTGCTGGATGCGGCGAAGGTCAGCAATCCCTTTTGATACGATCCTGCCCCTTCTATGGTTGCCGCCCTTGGTGCAAGAGGTTTCTGACCTTCTTAGACAGTGATCGAGTGCAGTCTTCTATCAGGCTTTGTTTGCGGCACTGAGGAGGCGCTGGCCGGTATGGTGATCTGCGGAGCGGTTCCAAACTACCGGACGAGCTATTGCGCTCAAAGGGGCAGCCTGGTTTTCCCGATCCAGATCTTTTCGATCATTTTGCCCATTCAGGTCATCGGCTTCTCACACCTCCGCTGATCCGGTTTCAGATTGCGTAGCTCTGCATGACGCTCATGCCGCTGCACTCTGTTCCGGATTCCGATAATCCTCTTCCCTTGTCAGCATAGCCCAATTGTCCGGGCCATTTTGTTGGCCAGTGCAATAGCCACCAGCATCTTTGGTTTTCTTTCCAGCATGCGCGCCCAACCAAGAACCAGGTTGAATCGTCTTCTGTCCAAGCCAATTGAGCCGGGTCATCGCACCTATGATCAGAAGCCGGCGAATATCGGCCTGACCTGCTTTAGAAACCCTTCCAAGCCGTGCTTTGCCTCCCGAGAATGTTGCCGCGGCACGATCCCGAGCCAAGCCGCGAAATCGCGTCCGCGTTTGAAATTCTCCATTGCAGGCGCGAAAGCCTCAACCGCCAGGGCCGTCAGTGGCCCTACACCCGGTATCGTCTGCAACCGCCGTGCGACATCTGTCTTCGACGAGAGAGTTTTGATTTTACTGGTCTTTGCATCGATCCGAGCCGTTTGTTCGGCAATCACTGCAACCAAATCCTGGCATTCTTCGCGAACGAGATCAGGGAGATTGCTGGCAGGATCATCAAGTAAATCCTTGATACGCTTGAGTTGCACTATTCCTATCGGGAAACTGTGGCTTGTTCATAGAGAATTGCTCGCAGAGCGTTCATCTGTTCCGTACGTTGGTGCACAAGGCGCTCTCGAAAACGAAATAACACCGCTCTGGCCTGTTGGTCTTCTGTCTTGGGAACGACAAAACGCATCTCCGGGCGCTGCGCTGCGATTACGATTGCCTCCGCATCGGCAGCATCATTCTTCTGGCGTTTCACGAACGGGCGTACATATTGCGGCGCAATCAGCTTGACCTCATGGCCGAGCTTGCCCAGTTCGCGTGCCCAGTAATGGGCACTACCGCTGGCTTCCAAAACCACAATGGCGGGAGATTGGTCCGCCATGAACCGGCAAAACTGAAGCCTCGACAGTTTCTTGCGAAACTTGATCTCTCCCGTCATCGTCGCGCCATGAAGCTGGTAGACTGATTTTGCCAGATCCACCCCAATCATTGTATCTTTCATCTCGCCGCCCTTTCCGTTTTGAGGCTGTTAACACCACTTGCTTGGCATATTGCGATGCCGTCTGGGGAGGGCGGCAACCATCCCATCTACCGGAATCCACCCCAACTAAATGGCGCCAGACCTAAGTTAAACAAGGACAACGACCAACGCGGACTCCGTTACATTTGAAGAACAACATCGCATCAATATCTGCCATTGACACGAATTTGATATTCGTGTCACACATCGAATGCGGGACGCCATGGCTTCTCGTCAAACAATCATCTTGCTAGGAAGTCGTCGCCAACAGGGGACGACACATGCCGATAGAACGTTACAAATCCTTGGTCACGATCGCTGGCGTTTGCAGCTGGAAGAAAGCGGGACAGGTTTTTCAAGTTCGGTATGACCTGGTAAAACCAGGGGTGAACAGCGGTGCTCCGGCGTACAATTGTATCTACATTGTGGACGGCCAGGAGCACGTTCTGGTCCCGTCTAATGCCAGACCTAGCGGCTTTGTTGAGGAACGTCAGATCAACCTCTGGCCCGGTATTCTCAAAAAGCACCACCTGGAATACGGCGATGGTTCAATGCTGGTCTTCAACCCGGAGGATCAAACCCTCTCTACCTGGATGGTCGGCTCTGACGGCAAGGCTGAACTCAGCACAACCGGCGAAAACAGAACAGCGATGGAAAGCTAGCCACGGCGCGGCGCAGCCTCTGCTTCCTGCAACTGACGTTGAAAATAAGCACGAAAATAGTGCCGCAATCTCCCCGCCGGAAAAGTCTGCGCGGCGCATGGGCGTGTGTATGTCCAGGCATCCGTCGGGTTTCCCAAGTATCACGAACATTCTGAATTTCGCCTGCAATGGGCGAGATCCCGCGGTGTCGGACCCGCGGGTATTTTCCGTGCATCTGAGACAATGAAAGGAACGAGGGATTCGCCCCTGCGCAAAGCTGGAAACCGGCACTGGCCAAAGGCGTGGAGACCGCTGTCTGCCGGTAACACTGCATCAGACAGCCGCACGCATAGCGACGGAATTCAGGTCAGGCAGGCAGACTCATTTAGCGTAATCGGGCTTTTGGAAAAACGACGAAACACTCAACAGGACAAAAGGAAGACGGCATGAACACCATCTGCCAATGGTTCTATCTGGCTGGATATGGCGGATGGATCATGCCCCGCTGCCTGCGCAGGCTGACGGCGCGTTCTGAGTTTCATCGGGCGTGGGTGACCGGCAGTCTTGGTTTCTTCGAAGAAGACGGCGTGAGGTTCAGCCCAGCCAGCCCATACTATCCGCCCAGCTGACCACAGCGATTTTCTCAGTGAATGAAAACAGCGCGGCCCAGGAGACATCCGGGCCGCGGCACCCCGGCTATTGCCGTTTGGAAACAACAATTTGCGAAGTGCCGCGGGTGTCCCGAGCTGTTGTCGGACTGCTCGCGTTGCAAAAGGAACGAGGGATTCGTCATGCGCAACAAAGGACATACCCAGCTTGTCAGAGGCGGCCAGACGACACAACACTGGACCCGCATGGCAACTCAGGTGTTCAAGTACAGCACCTCGGTAGCTGCTGCAGCGTTCACCATCACGTTTCTGATTCTAGTCGCTCAGAATTACGAAATGGATAAGGTGCGCCTCACCGGTATCTACTGGATCGCGGAATTCAACGTTGAACAGCGGGGCACCGAACTCCGCGAACTCAACTATGTGGATCTCGACGGCAGGCGCGTGAAGCGTACCGCTGGACAGATCTATGCAGACCGCGGCATGCGCGCGACCTATGACCTCTACACTGCCAATGCCTGGCGCTTCCTCTATTTCTCTCTGCTGCCCGCCGCCGCCGCGTTCTCCTTCACCTTCGCGGTCTTCGCCATGGTCGGCCGGTCGCTGAAAGAGGAAGAGCATATCCGGGGTGCACGCCTGGTCACTGCCAAGGAACTGAAAGCCTGGTCAAAGCGGAAATGGCGCGAATATGAGAAACGCTTTGGAAAGGGCACTAAGAAAGGCCCGCGCTACACGCTGGCCGGGATCGAGTTTCCGCCCAATGCTGTAGAGGCGCAGATCGGCATCACCGGCACCGTCGGCACCGGTAAGTCGAACCTCATGCACGAACTGCTGAACACCATCCGGGCCGCTGACGGCAGGGCCATCATCTATGACAAGATGGGCGGCCTGCTGCGCGACCACTACGACCCGGAAAAAGACATCATCCTCAACCCCTTCGATGAACGCTCCGTGGGCTGGTCGCCTTTTAATGAGGTGGCTTCACTGGAGGGCTTCGCACAGATCGCCGAGGTGATGATCCCGGATCAGCAAGGCTCCATGGACAGTTTCTGGACCCAATCCGCCCGGCTGGTCTTCCAGTACACCGCCCGCGAGCTGGCAAAGGCCGGAAAGACCACCAACGCAGATCTTCGCAAGGCTATCATGAACATCCCTTCCGAGGAGCTGGGCAAGCTGGTGGCTTCGACACCGGGCGCTCACTTCTTCGGGGAGCATGTTGCAAAAACCTCCGGCTCGATCCGTGCCAACATGATCACCGAGCTGCGGTTCCTGGAATACCTGCGCGATGATGCAGAACCTTTCTCGATCCGCGATTGGGTTGTGAATGACCGGCCCGGCTTCGTGTTCCTGACCGGTGATGCGGAAAAGTCGGCCGCGACACGCAACATCATCTCGACCTTGTTTGAGGTGGCAGCCAACGCGCTGATGACGACAGAGGAAAGCCGCGACCCAAAGGTCTGGTTCTTCCTGGACGAGGTGCCAACCCTCAACAAGATGCCCTTCCTTCCCAAGAGCCTTGCGGAGATCCGTCAGTTCGGCGGAGCCTTCGTCGTCGCCTATCAGGTGTTTTCCCAGCTGGAAGACATCTACGGCGACAAGGCAGCAGAGACGATTTCCGGCGTTCTGAACAACCGGGTTGTGTTCAACACTCCGGATTACAACACCGCGCAGCGCTCCTCCCGCTCTCTTGGCGAAGAGGACGTGATCGAGCAGCAGGAAAACATCACCCTCGGCGCGCATGACACCCGCGACGGCGTGGGCATTGTCGGCCGCCGTACTCAGCGCGCCATCGTCACCCCGGCGGAAATCCAGTCATTGCCGCAGTTCGTGGCCTACTTTCGCCCGGCCTATGACGCCCCGACCGCCAGGGTGCGTTTTGAACCTGTGCCGACCACGGCCACCGCGGAGAAGTTCGTCCCCTACAAAGGGAACGGCTTTGATGCGGGCGGAATGCAGGTTGCCGCGTTGAATGTGGAGATCGAGGAGGGCGAGGCCGCGAAAGAAGGTTTCGCCGCCCTGAACCCCGAAGAACAGAAAGCAGAGTTTTTTCGGTTCCTGGACCGTGTGCGCCCCGAAGGCGCGGCAGGAATTGAGGATCCCGCCAAAATCTCGGAACGGGACTGGTACTGGCAGCACTTTGCCACGGCCCGGGTGCGCGGCCTCGATGTGAAAGAGATCGCTCCGCCGGACCCTTATGCTGGCTTTGCAGGCAACGGCACTGCCAAGGCCCGCGAAACTGCCGCACTCCCCTACCCCGGCACCACGCCGGCACAGGCTGACCAGGAGGCTGCAGCCGCCGCGCCAGCGAAAGAGCCTGCTCCAGAGGATCCGGCGCAGACAACAGAAATGCCTGCGGACGGAGACGCGGCGGCCGAAATGGTCAGCCCTGCCCTGCCCCTCTCTGTTCGCGCCCATCCCGCCGTCGGCCGCGCCCAGCCGGACAGGAAAACACCCAACCAGCCGGAAAGCCCGCTGGAGCCTCCAGCCAAGAAATCCGCCGCCAGCGCACTGCTGGCGATGGAAACCACCATCCGGGGAGTGAAGTGACATGATGTCGATCTCAAACGTCTCGGCCGGGGCGGCTGCCAGCGGCTATTACAAGCAGGAAGGCTATTACAAAGCGGGTACAGAGGAGGGCGAACGCGCCGCCACCTGGTTCGGCAAGGCCGCGGACGAAAACGGCCTGAGCGGCTTTGTCGATGACAGGCACTTTGCACAGCTGCTCGATGGTGAAGCACCGGACGGCAAGCTGATGGGCCGCTATGCGGACGGCGAACGCCAGCACCGCCCCGGCCTTGACCTTACCTTTTCCGCGTCCAAGTCGGCTTCAGTGGCCGCCCTGGTGATTGGCGACAAACGCATTATTGAGGCCCATGACGCCGCAGTGCGCGCGGCTATGACAGTGGTGGAAGAGCGGTTTATCAAAACACGTTTCCAGCAGGATGGGGAAATCGTCACGAAAAACGGGGAAGGTATTATTGCGGGAATTTACCGGCACGATACCTCCCGCGCGCTTGATCCGAATTTGCACAGCCACGCCGTCATTGCCAATATGGTCAAAAACGAAAACGGCGGATACTCGGCAATCCGGAATGAAGCCGTATACAAAAATCAAAAACTGATCACTGAAATATACCGATCCGATTTTGAGAACCGGATGGCTGACCTGGGCATTGCCACGGAACGCGGGAGATTTGGAGAAGTGAATATCTCCGGAATTTCCCCGGAAGTGACCGAAGCCTTTTCCAAGCGGCGGCAGGAAATTCTCAATGCCCTCGACAAAAAGGGAATGGATGTTTCGCCGGAAACAGCGAGCAAAGCGGCACTAGCAACTCGTGCGGCCAAGCACAAAAATCTGGACCGGGACGCGCTGCGGGAAACCTGGCGCGCAGACGCACTCGCAGCCGGTCTTGGCCGGGATCAGCTGGACCTTGGCCGGGTGGGTCACGCAGCCCCGCAGCCCGTAATACCGCTCGACCAGCAGCGCCCGATCGACCCCCTTGCGGAAACCGGCCAGCCAACTGGAATGTTCGAAAAGGCAAAGTCCATGCTGTCCAGTGCCGCAGCCGTGGCTCGCGTGGAGACTGACCCCAGGCAGGCCGTTAACCGCGCCGTCGAGCACATCAGTGAACGGGAGTCCGCCTACAGCAGGGCAGATCTCACGGTGGCCGCAATGCACTTCGCTTACCGCTCAGACTTCAAGGCGGTGGACGCAGAAATCAACCGGCAGATCAAAGCTGGCCGGCTCTTCGAAAGCGGCGAGGACGGGCAGATCCTGACAGATAAAGCATCTGTGGATCTGGAACGATCTATCCTGGCAACTTGGAGGAAAGCGGAAAAGACCGAAGGTCTGGCCCTTGCGCCTGAGGCTGGTCGAAGCGGGGATAGCCTCCTGGCCCGCAGGCTGAGCGTCGCCCGGTCGCTAACTGAGGGCCAACGTGCCTCCATAGAAGCCTCCCTAACCGGTTCAGGCAGGTATGTCGGGATCCAGGGCTACGCCGGTTCAGGCAAAACCTTCATGATGGAGCGGATGGCTCACTACGCCGGTCAAAGCGGTTACGAGGTCAAGGGCTTTGCTCCAAGCCACCAGGCCGTTCAGGAACTTGCCAGTGTCCTCGGCGGTGCGGAAACCCTCGCCAAGGTCACTACCGCTGAGCGGCATCATCCGCAGGACGTGGACAACAGCAGGACCATTCTTGTGGTCGATGAAGCCTCAATGGTGTCCGCCCAGGACATGCGCAGCTTCATGGATTACGCCGAACGCACCGGCGCACCGCGCGTCGTCTTCGTGGGTGACACGCAGCAGCTCGACGCGGTTGCGGCCGGTCAGCCATTCGCCCAGATGCAGAAAGCCGGGATGCGAACGGCGGTCATGGATGAGATCCGCCGCCAGCGGGACGATGATCTAAAGGCAGCGGTCTATCACTCGATCCGGGGCGAAATCACAGCAGCTTTCAACCGCATGGAAGACAATGTTCTGAAGGTCGATGACCCCCGGCAAGAGGCCGCAGAAAGGTTCCTTGCTCTCACCCCGGCCGAGCGGCAGGGAACCCGGATCCTCGCCCTCACCAACGCCGCCCGCGCAGAAATCAACGAGGCGGTGCGCGATGGCCTCCGGCAGGAAGGCCGCATCGCGTCCGATGAGGTCAAGGTGAACGGTCTGCTGAACCGCCAGCTCACCGAGGCAATGCTTGCCGACGCCCGCAGCTACGCCCCTGGCGATATCGTCATGTCAGTGGCGACAAGCAAAGAATACGGCCTCAAGAAGAACGGTCTCTATGTGGTTCGGGAAGCTGATCACAGGGGCAATATGCTGACCGTTGAGCAAGAGGAAACCGGTGTCCGGACCACCCTGCCCCTGGCTGCCAAGTTCAATCAACGGGAGCTTGGAAAGGCGCTGGTAGCCTATGAGCGCGAGGCCAGAGGCATGGCTGAAGGCGACCAGGTGCGGTTCCGGATCACAGACCCGGAAAGCGGCATCAAGAACGGTTTGCGGGCTGAAGTCAAATCAATAAAGGGGGGAGTTATAGAGGCCGAAACGCAGGAAGGATCGCGCATCACCATTCCCGCTGACAGCCTCGCAGCCCGTGGCCTGGAACACGACTACTCAGCCACCGCTCATGCCGTTCAAGGCGAGTCCGTTGACAGGGTGATTGTGGCGATGCGCTCCACCGAACGGCTGGCGACCCAAAAGAGTTTCTACGTGGAGATCAGCCGGGCGCGGGATGAGGCGATGCTGCTGACTGAAGATCCGGACCGGCTGTCCAAAACCATCGAGAACGAAACCGGGATCCGCCAGACCGCGCTCGATGCCTGGCTGGACGGCCGCCTCGCTGGCGCCCGCGCCCGCCAGCCGGAAGAGGAACAAACCCGCGAGGAACCACAGGAGAAGCCTGAGGCGGTGAAGGAAAAAGTGGCCAAGGAGAAAGAGCCGGACACCCCTGCCCTGCCCGGCCTCTTCGATGAGAAACTTAAAGAAGTTGAAAAGCAGGCTGAAATCGTCCTGCAGCGAGACAAGGACATTGAACGATGAGCGAGACACCTCAGAACGTCCGTATCGTGCTCGGCCCTGTGGCCCGGCAGCTGATCGACGGCGCAGGAGAGAACCGCCCCAAGGCATTGGATGATGCGATTACTGCCCTTCTGGAAGGGCAGAAAAGCGGAAAGGCAGAAGCCCCTGAACAGGCCCCGCTGGACACCCGTTTGGCGTCCCTGGAGGCTGCGATGGAGCGCCAGACCGAAGCGCTCAGGAACCTCTCCTATACCGCGTCACTGGAGCTGAAAATGACCCGCATCCTGATTGCCTCCCTGATGAGTGAGGGCAATGAGGATCAGCAGACACTCCTTGCTTTGGCCTCTCAGGCCACCGAAGAGGTTCAATCAAAACTGCAGTTGCTTGGAGAGTCCGAGATCGAGAAACTGCGGGAAAATGAGGCATCAGTTCAAACGGCGATCCTGCGCGACCTGGAGCGTGGAGGGATGGAAAACGAACCGGCCTCTGAGGCGGAGATCGAGCGATGATGAACTTCCTGACACGTGCCGAAACCGGCCAGTTCCCCAATGCCATCACGTGCCATTCGCGTGGCACACCGTGGCACGGCCATGCCTCACCTCGTGCCATGAGCCGTTTTCGAGCCCTTGGAACCCCTAAAAATAGGGCTCCAAAAGGTGCTGCCACCCCCCAATTGACAAAATGCCAATTTTGGCAATTAAATCAGCGTCTTGCGCTGATTGCAGCTTTGCTGCGTGAGGTGTGGACCTTTTATGAGGACCGAAGGGCCGAATTGGGCGTTGCTGGCCCGAACCTTCAGGGAGGGCTGAGCCAAAAGCCCGCATACGGAGGGGCGCAAAGCGCCTCAATTCCCTTCTGCGGTCAGAGGCAACGGACTGCCCTTTCGGCCCTCCTGATGGCGCTCCTGGCTCCTGTGGGCGCCTTCGCGGGAGACTGGTCTAGTTCCGGCAGCTTCAGCCTGAAAGAGACCACTGAAATCCGGGAAAGCCTTGCCTCTGCTCCGGCCTCCCCCCAGGGCGGCTGGAACTTCGCCGCGCGGAAAAATGAGTGGGTTGCTCTCGATGCCTTTGAACGCTCGCGGCCGGGAAAGCAGCCCCCCGCCCCGGCCACCTTCCGTCTTCCGTCCGGCTCCAATGTCGAGCAGCTGTTTGCCCTCATCGCCTTTGCCGAAGCTCCCGGTGGCCGCTATGACGCGATCCACCACGGCGCCAAGGTGAAACCTGGCAAGAAACCCTCGCAGATGACGCTTGCGGAAATCTACGCATGGATCGACCGCACGCCGGGCCAGCCCCATGCCATCGGAAATTTCCAAATCATACCTTCGACTCTGCTTAATTTGCAAAAGCGTCTCGGTCTTCTTGACGAAACCCACTTTAACAGGGAGACGCAAAACCGAATGGCTGCGCTCCTGATCTCGGACGCCGGGTATCAGAAGTTCGCCAGTGGCCGGATGTCACGTTCCACATTCATGGACAACCTGGCGCGTATCTGGGCTGGCCTGCCGCTCGCTTCCGGCAAATCCGCTTATCATGGGTATGCCGGAAACCGTGCGACCATCACGCGGGTTTTCTATGGCGAGCAGATGGAAAGGATCTTTGGCTCTGGGAAAGCACGGGTGGCCGCAGCTTCCCCGGCATCCAAGGCGGAGGCGCCATCCACCGGCTGGACGAGGCTGGGAAAGTGACTGGCCGCTTTGTCAGACCGCCAATGGCATCGGCTCACAGTACACAGGCTGCCGGGTTTAAAAAATCTACTTTAAGGAGTGTTAGGCAGCGAGGATTGAAAGAGCCTGACCGGCCGAACAAGGCAACATCAGAGCTTCTGCATGATGCCGTCAAATACGACGTTCTGACAGCTGACTATGCGCTGAAGGCCGCAGCTCTGATTTGTGTGTCTGGCACTCTCTCGCGAGGGGCTTACAGCGTTCTGAAGTCCGCGAGCAATATCTTGCACATCCTGCTTCCACTGGTTGGATTTGTGTGCAGCCTCGCACTACTGTTTGCCGCCATCCAACTCATGGGTGCATGCGCTCTGTCCTTCGACAAGGAAGGGAGAGTGCGGGAACTCCCGCCGCTGGCAAAGACTGCTGCAGTCGGTTTCATTGCGGCGCTTGGAGGCGGGCTGTGCTCTCTCGTGTGGATGATCTGGATGGCAGGCTTATGATCCGTTCAGCCTCACTTCCACACCGGGAGTTCGTCCAGCTTCCGGTAAAACTCTCCGGACCTGATGCCGAGCAAGAAGAGAAAATAAACGGCAGCAAAAAGCCCTGACCAGACGCCGAAGATCGAGGCCCAGGAAACGGTCAGAATAAAGAGTGTGCCGTGTACCGTCAGCTGCCCCTCCAACCCTTCGAATGCCCCGGTCAGAAGCCGGGGCGACTCTGACTGTAACACGTTTCCGGTTAAAATTGTGGATCAGCCTCGTTGCCTCAGCACTGGCAGCTGACCTTCCTATCTAACCTGCAGCGCTCTCCAAAGTATGACAGGCGGACTGAGCTGTGCCGACTTCAAAGGTTGTGATCAAACCGCTCAATTGACCGGGCTCGAAATGCAAAAAACCAAGGTGATTTTTTCATCACCTTGGCCTCTGTGTGTTTTCTGGTAGATGGGATGGTTGCCGCCCTCCCCAGACGGCATCGCAATATGCCAAGCAAGTGGTGTTAACAGCCTCAAAACGGAAAGGGCGGCGAGATGAAAGATACAATGATTGGGGTGGATCTGGCAAAATCAGTCTACCAGCTTCATGGCGCGACGATGACGGGAGAGATCAAGTTTCGCAAGAAACTGTCGAGGCTTCAGTTTTGCCGGTTCATGGCGGACCAATCTCCCGCCATTGTGGTTTTGGAAGCCAGCGGTAGTGCCCATTACTGGGCACGCGAACTGGGCAAGCTCGGCCATGAGGTCAAGCTGATTGCGCCGCAATATGTACGCCCGTTCGTGAAACGCCAGAAGAATGATGCTGCCGATGCGGAGGCAATCGTAATCGCAGCGCAGCGCCCGGAGATGCGTTTTGTCGTTCCCAAGACAGAAGACCAACAGGCCAGAGCGGTGTTATTTCGTTTTCGAGAGCGCCTTGTGCACCAACGTACGGAACAGATGAACGCTCTGCGAGCAATTCTCTATGAACAAGGCCACAGTTTCCCGATAGGAATAGTGCAACTCAAGCGTATCAAGGATTTACTTGATGATCCTGCCAGCAATCTCCCTGATCTCGTTCGCGAAGAATGCCAGGATTTGGTTGCAGTGATTGCCGAACAAACGGCTCGGATCGATGCAAAGACCAGTAAAATCAAAACTCTCTCGTCGAAGACAGATGTCGCACGGCGGTTGCAGACGATACCGGGTGTAGGGCCACTGACGGCCCTGGCGGTTGAGGCTTTCGCGCCTGCAATGGAGAATTTCAAACGCGGACGCGATTTCGCGGCTTGGCTCGGGATCGTGCCGCGGCAACATTCTTCGGGAGGCAAAGCACGGCTTGGAAGGGTTTCTAAAGCAGGTCAGGCCGATATTCGCCGGCTTCTGATCATAGGTGCGATGACCCGGCTCAATTGGCTTGGACAGAAGACGATTCAACCTGGTTCTTGGTTGGCGCGCATGCTGGAAAGAAAACCAAAGATGCTGGTGGCTATTGCACTGGCCAACAAAATGGCCCGGACAATTTGGGCTATGCTGACAAGGGAAGAGGATTATCGGAATCCGGAACAGAGTGCAGCGGCATGAGCGTCATGCAGAGCTACGCAATCTGAAACCGGATCAGCGGGAGGTGTGAGAAGCCGATGACCTGAATGGGCAAAATGATCGAAAAGATCTGGATCGGGAAAACCAGGCTGCCCCTTTGAGCGCAATAGCTCGTCCGGTAGATTTGGAACCGCTCCGCAGATCACCATACCGGCCAGCGGCCTCCTCAGTGCCGCAAACAAAGGCCTGATAGAAGACTGCACTCGATCACTGTCTAAGAAGGTCAGAAACCTCTTGCACCAAGGGCGGCAACCATAGAAGGGGCAGAAAATCTTGAGCCCGGTCAGCTCGTCATTTGATTTCCAGGTCTGCAGGGTCAGCTCCGGCTTGCAGCACCTCGTTGACCCATTTGGGTTTGCGGCCCCGGCCTGTCCAGGTTTGCTCTGGGTTCCCAGGGTTCCTGTATTTTGGGACCGCCTTCCCTTTCGGTCTCTTCACTGCTGACGGAAAAACTTCCTCCAGTGAAAATCCGTATTCACCTACAGCCTTTTCTGCCGCCAGATACGCTGCCCTCAAATCTTCTTTTTGCCGCGCTTCAAGCACGTTTTCCAGATCAGTCTGCAACTGCTTCAATTCGGCAGATGACATTGCGTTCAAATCCATTGCCATTCCTATAACTTTGCCTCTGGTGAGCACCGAATAGTTCAGCGACAATCAAAAAGCCAGAATATCCTTTCGCGCATAAAAACTAGTTGCACCAACTTTGTCTCCGCCCTCCCCTATATGGGCGTGCTAATCCCTCGGAAATCAGAATATTGCCAAGGTCATGCCCATGCAAAAAAATACGGGCAAGCCCCCTCCCATATTTATCCCGGCCTGGAAGCACAATGAAATCGACCGTTCCAGCTTCATGCACCAACTGGCGAGCACGGCGTGTCGCTTCATCGCCAAGGGCTTTTTCATACCGGCACCGCGGCTTGTATGTTTCCGGGGTGTCATAACCCACAAGCCGGAACCGATCATTTCCAATGTCGGCCGTGTCACCGTCGATCAGATATATGTCCCGGCTGCTTAACGGTGCCGCCTGGGCCACGGCGGCCGAGACAAGAAGGAGTATTGCAGCAAGGAACCTCATGCCGGGGCCTCGAAAAACCAAGCATACCCGATGTAAGGTACGGCGCCTCTGGCCTGGTCGAGGACGACCCAAAAATCTTGAAACATTCTGAAACCTATATGCCTATGTGTTGTCCCCGGTTAGCGGGCTTTTGAAATCACCCCGTCTGTCCGGATCGCCGCGAAGTCTGAGGCTGTTCGCCTGGACATTTCCACCCCGTCTCCTGACATGATCGCTTCGACGTGATCTGTCACTTTGATCACGGAACCGTCGGCCTCGATGGCTGTTAGATCTCCATCCCGCGTGTGCGAAACAGACCCATCGGCCTTGATGCGGATCCACGCTCCGTTGACCTGGACAGCAACCTCGTAATCGTCGGCTTTGATACCCTGCCATCCTTGCGACGTATCCCGCCGCAAAACGATCTGGTCAGGGCGCAGCTTGATTTGCACATCGCCGCTTTCTGCCTGATCCGATGCCTTGACGACAACAAAAGCCTCCTGCTCAGCCGGATCCCGGTGAATTGACGCATTCCCGTTCTTTGGCGGCCACAGCTTTGCCGCTACCCGCTTGTTGCCAGACTGGTCCTTATGAAAACCGATATACATCTGGGCTGAGCGCCAAGTCCGGTGCAGTCCTGCAGACAACACGTTCATGACTGCCAATCCTCATATTGCAGGCCCGGGACTCTGCGAAACTCTTTGACGTTGTGGGTGATCAGCACCAAAGACCGGGAAACAGCCTGCCCGGCAATCAGCACATCATAGGGGCCAATCGGGTTGCCCTGCCGTTTCAGCTCTGCCCGGATCTCGCCTGCTGCCCTGCCGTCGCTTTCTGAGAAATCCAAAACTTCGAACCGCAGCGCCTCAATGCGTGCAAGGTTGGCCTCAACCTTCTGGCTCTTGTAAGCGCCGAAATACAGCTCGTGCATCACAACAGACGGGACGCCAAAGTCCCTGGGTGCGAATTCGGAAAGCCGCTCGATGACATTGCTGTTTCCAGCGATGATGGCGATGACAGCATTGGTGTCGAGCAGGAACTTCATTCGAAAACGTCCAGTCCTGGCCGGTCTTGCTGCGGCACTTCTTCAGTTGCTGCATCCACAGCATCTTGATCCAAAGGCCCGAGTTCGTGCAGCTCCTTCAGCCACCCCCAACCCTCTTCAATTGGCTCCAGGATGACCTTGCCCCCTTCAGCCCGAATACGGACTTCATCAGTGCTGAAGCGAAATTCCTTAGGAAGCCGCACCGCCTGGGAACGACCTGTCATGAAAACCTTTGCTCTCGATGGTTCAGTGGTATTTGGCATTGCGCGGCCCCCTTGGTACATATTAATAATATATACCAGCGGCATGAAAACTCAAGAGCTAGCACTCCAAATTGAGTGAGAATACCGTTATTTTTCAGCAAACTGGCCGCCTGGAAACTAAAGGAATTTCGCTCCCCTAATCAGTGGCTTGGGTACGTCGGCTAATACCCTCTGCTAGTGCCGCCAGTTGTCCCGTCCATACCGCCTCCCATTGACAGTTAAGCGGTCGCGGCCATCTATCGGCACATCCTCATGCACAAGGCTGCCATCTTCCTCGATCCGATAGATACTGGCAGTCGTGTCATCGAACCCGAAGCCATAAATAACAAACTGCCAGGGCCCCCTGCCCTGCTCACGTACCTGGTAGTATCCTCCGAAGTTTCGGCATTCATATCCCCCGGCCCACCATTGCGCGCCGGGTTTTGCTTTTTCCGTCTCGGCCAATGGAATGAGATCAAGCTGGCTCATGACTGCCCCCCTAAAATTCAAATGTCACATCACCGTTGGGAAGGATCTTCCCGATTGCGTAAGTGAGGCGGCTCCTTTCCTCCTCCGCCTCGTCCTGCAACTGCTGCCACTGCTGATATAGGTGCGTTTGACAGTCAGCCTTGCGACTGACAGGCCGGTCCATGCTGTCGAAAATCTGGTATTTCGACTGCGGCACCTCGGCCAGCAGCGCGCGATTGGATGCACAAGACTCCGGAGACCAGACGCGACCGTTATAGCTGATGTGCGCGATGTGTTGCCCACTGTCGGTGAACACATCGGCGCTTCCGAATTGCGAATGTCCGAGGCCCGCTTTGTCCCGTGCCTCGATGTAGGCTCGCTGGCAGTCGTCCAAGTTTTCCTTCCCGCGTATCCACCTGATGCCGGGCACGGCGACTTCGCGCCCGGCATGAATCTCGAACCGCACCGTAAGGGCGCTTTCATTCTTGCCCTGCAAGCTCATGCCGACAGCTCCCCCGTTTTGATAAAACGCATAGGGTCGCTTTCAACGGCCTGACACTGCCCTTCGGTATGGCCTTTGGTAATTGCCTTGGCCCGCATCCCTGCCAGATTGACCGGCAGAATCGCCGCGCCCTGAGAGAGCGCGACTGCGTAGGTGTAGAGGTGTGTTTCCCAATGGCGCTTCATGCCGGCACCTCAGCGCTGAACACTACGGTTTCGCCTTCGACCTTGTAAGGAACAGCCTTGGACAGCAGTTGCTCGATGGCGGCGGTCGGGACGTCGGCAAAGGTCGCACTGACGGTCTGAAGCATCCGCTGCCGATCTTCCTCAAAGGAATAGGCGTTGATGGCCCACGCGATAACGCCGGGGGTGTGAACTGCAGGGGAAGAACCGAGGCGGTATGTTGTCATTTGAATGCTCCCTATCTGTGGTGCAAGAAAATCAAGGCTGGATGCAGGACAGCCGCCGAAGGCGCCTGCCCCTGCATCCCTGCCTCGTGGCGAACAGCGGTTGGGGGCGAGACAAGCGCGCGAACCGCAGGCCGGAGGAAAATTTGTCCCGCGAGGAATGGGCCAAAGGCCCAGGGGAAATTTTCCTTCGGGCGAGGAACTTGCGCGCTTGTCCGAGGGGGAAGGCAGCGTCTTCCCCCTAACCAGGGGGCGTTCGGCTTGCCCGAATCCCCCCTGCCCTATCTCAAGGATGTCTGGGCTGGGGTGAGCGGGCGCAGCCCGTCGATCCCCTGCCCTGGCACCTGCCCCAATGCGATCTGCGCATGGCGCGGATCTCTTCTATATTTTTCCGGTATGGAGCACGACAAAAGGGCGGCCGCAGCCGCCCTCGCCAGGGATCATTCGGTGACATCATCCTTGTTCGGGAAGGCAACCATTTCGACGCCTGGGAACATGTTGTGCTTGACGTTGATCGAGGTGATGTTGCCCTGATCGTCAGTCCGGACGAACAGAACACCGCAACGGTCCCAGTAGCTCTTGCCATTCTTTTCGCCGGTTTTGACGCTCAGTTTCAGGGTTTGAGTAGCCATTTTGTTATCCTCGCTTTGGGTGTTTCGATGAACATGGTGGAAGCGGGCTCTAAGGGGGTGTCAGCTGAAAATTTGCTGCGCGAGGAATGCGCCCAGGCGCAGGGGAAATTTTCAGTTGAAGCGCAGCGGCATACCCGACTGCCCGCTTAGTGTTCATCTTTGAGAAACACAGCTTCGCGAGGATCCTCATGGCTGCAGCCTGGAACAACGTCTCAATTCGCGGTTGGCAAGAGCTACTGGGGTCGCCGCGTGCCTGGCACATGGCAGTTGTTGGTCAGGGCAATGTCACATCGAGCCTGCCGCGCAGCTCCATGTCAAACACAAGTCAGTTGCCTTCCCGGACTAGGATGTTGATCAAGGTAACGCGTCCCACAGGCCGCGTAGCCCCTACCCTACCCCGCGGAAGACCGGACAGGATCGCTGGCTGACTGCAAAAGTGATCGTCACCCGAAGGGCCGATCCAGGCGTGCAGAAACGACCATGGAGCAAAGCGTGGCAGCTGGCCCCGATGGGGACAGATGGCGCGCTATTGCACCAGGGAGTGCGGCTCGTCTGGTTCGGTGGAGCGGCGCTTGCGCCGCGTAATAGAGCACGGTCCCAAGCACAAGCTTGGGATTTGTTTGCATTATCAAGCTGATACAGGTCGAACAAACAGAACATGTTATTTTTGTTTAACCAAAACAACCAAGTCAACACAAACAACCCGTTGCACACAAAGCACCAAATCAACATATTCAACAAATATCACTGGAAAAACAGGAGCAACCTATTTAGCAAGGTAAACATGAGCATGGGTAACAACCGAAACAACTGGTAAAACTGGAACAACCAGAAAAATCGGTTTAACCGAAACAACAGGTTTTACAGGCAAAATGAAAATAACCGTTTACAACATGAAGGGTTCGGCCGGGAAAACTCCGATCTCGACAAATATTGCCTTGGATAAAGAGTATGCCTTGGCAACAAACGAACCTTACAATCTGCTGGACACGATCCTCCCGGAAGAGCGCCTTCTGTCACTCCAACCGGAGGAAGAGTTCCCTGCCTTCCCGGATGAAATCGACGTAGTGTTTGACCTTGCTGGATTGATGTCCAGGGACGCACGCCCAAGCATCGTGTCTGCTGTTTCTCAGTCGGACGTCGTGTTGGTTCCGATATTCAATGAACTGAAGAGTTTGCACGCTGGTGTTCACACCATCAAGGAACTGCTTCCCTACAATCGCAACCTGGTCGTTGTAGCCACGAAACTTGAAAAGCGCAAAGGCGAGGTGTTCAAAGATTGGTCGGAAAGCGAGGACGCGAAGAACATCAAGGCTGTAGTCGAGTACGGCGTTGGAAGTGGTTTCCCGGTCCTGCCGCTCAAGTTCTCAAGGGTGTTTGACACTATTTTTGAACAGGAGCGCTCCATCAGGCAGATCATGGAGGCAGATCCTCTGGCCCGGTATACCTATCGCGACGTTGCTGCCCAATTCGACAACATTTTCAACTACATCGAGCAGAACTATGCCCAGCAAAAACGACCTCAGCCTGTTTAAGCCAGGCGCGACATCGGTGCCTGAGCAACCGGTGGAACCGAAAAAACCGAATAAACCTGTTAAACAGGTTAAACCGGCGGAGTCGAAAAGCATTCTTTCTCCAAGGAAACCCGGCAGGAAACCCAAGCCAGCCGCTGAAAAGGAGACGGAGATTGTTGCGCTCAAACTGACCCCATCAGAGTTGGCAGTGCTGGAAGAAAAGGCCGGGCTTGCTCCCAAATCAACTTACTTGAAGCACATTCTTCGAACCAAGACAGATGTCTTTGAGTAACTGAGAACAGATTTCACCGAAACAACCGGTGAAATCTGTTTAACAGAAAAGGAACGCCTGCAGGCGCCGCACCTTACAACACGGATCCAGAACCTTTGCGCCATGTTAGCCCAGCTGCTACCACGGTCTACAGCTCACAGCGCGGAAAAGTTTTTCCGTATGCCGCTGAAATTAAACGTTTTTCGTTTTCGTGAGACGATACCATCTTAGGGGGACTGAAACCTCTACTGGAGTCTCAAATGACCAAAACACCTCCACCGCTTCTGTCGAATTACAAGACCATTCTCGGCTGCATCTTTGCAGGCATCAGCCTAGTCGAATGGGCGCGGACCTATCTGGCAAAGGCGAAGTTGAACTACGCATCAGCCTCAACCTGGATTGAATGCCTGCCAACCCTCTACTTTCTTTTGGTGATGGGTAGCTTTGTGGCGCTGTCTGCGATGTTTCTGAAGGCGGCAGCCATCAACATTGACCCTGGTAGCTCGATTTCTAATCCAGAGCACCGGCACTATACAGCGGCACGTTCGGCGTTGAATGTCTTTCTGGCATTGCTGGTTCTCTGCCCCTTGGTCTATCCGATCAACTTGTAACACCGGCGTCAGTCGCTCCCGCCGCGCAGCGGCTCCGGCGCGGATAGCGCCGGTCCAGGACGGCAGGGCCATTTGGTCCTGCAATCCTGGGACACCAAAGGGCAGGGCAGGGGGCCGAAAAAAAGCCCTACCGAAGTAGGGCCAGTTGGTTCCTCACCACAAGGAAAACAGGTTAGCCAGAATCGTGAACCGCGCGCCAGTTTGCGCCCTGGGGAATATCGTCCACCGCTCGCCTGAGAATTGCAGCACGGTTCTGCAAAGCCATGATGATCGGCGTTGTGGGGTGTTCGCCACGCTTACCTCGCTGCGGTCGTTGCAAGCCGGTTGGACCTCTCTTGTATAGCCACAGCGCGTCTTCGACGGCTTCAAGATTGTTCTCGATCTCGATCATCGCCAGCGGCAAGCACATGCCATGTGTTTCCAGATCACGGTGCCGTTTTCTGGACAGCCGTCTCCGGTCCAACTGCCAAGCGCATCTGCACCATTCTGCGACATCACCCCACCAAAGGGCGGTGCCGGGTGTTCGATAGATGAACCGTGTCATTGTTGGCCTCGGGGAACGATTAGTTCCTCTTGTTGTGGCCGGATGCCGACGCGCCCGCGCGGATCGACGGCCCAGCCGTCTCCGACGCGCTCAATACTGGCATCCGGCCCGTGCTGGTCAATGAACACTGTGTCAGCCTGCATCTTGCGGCTGGCATGGAAATCGCTGGCCATGTGGCCGCTTGGGCGGCGGCACCAGTTGCCCGGTGCTCGGCCACAATCGGGGCATCGCACTGCAAGAACCGGGTGTCGGTGGGCAGTGAAATCAGGCATGGGTTTCCTCCAATTCTCCAAGGCGCAAGAACAACTCGGACGCCCGCACACGGTCCCGCATGGCTTCGGCCCTGTCTTTGTTCTTGGATGCCGCAGCTTGCAGATGATGATAGGCGGCATGGCGTTCGGCCAGCGGGTGCCCGTCCGGGTCTGAGGCAATGTCGCGCGCCTTCAGGATCGTCACGAACAGGTCAGATGATGCAAACAGATTGGCAATCCGTGCGCCTGACGCATTCGTGCGTGACAGCGGGAAAGGCGGGCGTTTCAGGTCGATCCGGCCAAGGCTGAAGCTGTGCAGAACGCTCAACAGATAGGACGGGTCAGCAGGGTAGGGCGCGCAATCCCACGCCCGCCGCACGGCGCGGCGCTCGTCGTTTGGCAGTGCGTCGATCAGGCGGCGGGCTTCCCGCCACTTCTTGGCACGGCCACTGCGATCCCGCACCTCTTGCGCCTCCCACTGTTCAGCCCGCTCCTTCATTACCTGGTCTTCGCTTGGCTGTTCTTCGGCAATCTGGTCGGCAAACAGCGGCAGGGTCTCACGCTCTTGGCGCTGCTTGCGGCGCAGTGCGGCCCGTTTGCGTGCTGTGTCGGTGAAGGCGTGGCGCGGCCAAGATTTGAATCGCATGTCTCTATCTCCATCGGTGGGGCAGGGCGCTTGCGCACCCTGCCTGCCGCATCACTTCATGCCTTCGGGAAGCCACTTGCCGATTTTGGCCGCCTGCTTCTTGGTCACACCCTGCACCTTCCGGGCTTCGGGGTCGGAAAACAGCTTTTCCAGTTCCTCCGCCTTGTCGCCTTTTCTCAAATTGGCAAAGGCTTTGGCTTTCGCGTCGTCGGCTTTCAGGTCCAGCAGTTCGCACCACAGGTCATTGAGGTATGGGCCGCCGACGCGCTTGAAAAAGTTCTCAGCTGTCGGCGTCCAAACTGCACGGATGTCTGTTTTGACCTCGCGGTCAATCAGATCGTTCATGTCCTTTTTGCTGCCTTGCAGCAGCGCGGCCAGATGCCGGATCAGCTCGCCTTCGATGAACTCCTTGCCCTTTTTGCGGAACTCGCGGAAATCGCTGGCAGTCCCGTTGTTCCAGCCGTCTCCAACAAACTCAGACGGAGTTGTCAGCCGCTCATCCAGTTCATAGCCCTCCGCTTCGGTGGTAGGGAAATTCGGCACCTCGTTCTGGCTCAAGCCAATCGCCTTCGTCCACCGGGCAGCGCTGGACAGTTGGAAGGCCAGCAGAGACAGGATCAATTCAGGGTGGCTAAGGGCAGCATGTTGACGTGCGCCGCAAGCAACACGGGACAGATCGTCGGCCAGTTTGGCAGAAATGGGCGATTTCTGGGTTTCGGCTTTTCCGCTGGTGGGTGCTTCCAGAACACCTGCCTCAACCGCTGCGGCCTTGTCGCTCGGCTGGACAAGTCCTTTTGTAATCTCGACAGCACCACCTTGCCGCACAACTGCGATCAAACCGGCATGGGCTTTCTGATCGTCGGTGAAACCGCCATCAAGGATTGCCTCAAGCGCTTCCAGCTCCGCAGCGCCTTCGTCGCCAAGTTCTTCGTCAGGTTCTTGGTCCGTTTCTTGCAGTTGATCCCAGCGCGCAGCCTGTTCTTCGGTGAACTCACCCGGCACCGGCGATAGTTTGGCAATCTTCTGTTGCTCCAAATCATAGCTGCTCACATAGCTGTCGGTGCTGATTTCTGCCCATTTCCAGCCTTCCGCAGCGCGGATTGCCTCCGCCTCAGCTTCCAGCTTCGAACGGAATAGTTCGTCCAGCAGGGCGGGATCATCAATAAACGTCTCATCCGCGAACAGGTCGCCGCCAATTTGTCCGCCTGCTTCCTTGTAGGCATCGAGGCCGACAAACACCGCCCGGCGATCGGTGGCCTTCACGACGTCGGGTTTCAGGGCCTGTTTCACCTGATATTCTGACATCCAGCTATTGCCGCGCACCCGTTCCAGAACTTCGACGCTATGGGTTTCGTCGTCGCTGATGGTGAAACAGGCAGCGATGCCAAGGCTGATTTCACCAGCCGCCAGCGCATCCAGAACAGGTTCAGGCAGACGAGCCAGCGCAAGGCGGCGATAGACGTGTTTTTCCGTCACCGCAAAGGCGCGGGCGATGGTGGAAACCTGTGCTCCGCCGGTCTCCATTTTACCATAGGCGCGGATTTCATCGACGGGTTCGAGCGCCTTGCGGGCAATGTTTTCGGTGTGCGCCCATGCCTGGGCTGTGGCCCGGTCGGGTGCGAGGTTCACCAGCGGGTTCGCCAGATCGGGACGGGTTTCGGCCAGATCGGGATGCCGTTCGGCCAGATATTTCAGGGCGCGCAGGCGACGGCCACCTGCGACGATTTCCGCGCCTCCCTTGCCATCATCGAGGCCGGAAAGGTTCTGAATAAGACCGGCGGTCCAGATACTTTCCGCCAGTTCGGCCACCTCGGCCTCTGGGATATGCTGGCGCGGGTTCATGGGTGACAAGATCAACGATGCCAGCGGAAAACGGGCTTCTGCGGCAATGATTTCGCTTTGCTTGGTCATTGGGACATTCCTTGTAACGTGGTGATTTTTTGTGTTATTGGTGCCCCAGCCCCTTCGGGCTGAGGCGTCGGGCCTAGATGGCCCCGTGCTGGATCAGGAAGCGGCGGCCGATGCCAAAGTGATCGCCCTTCCTGAGAAGCGCCCAAGCCTCGGCAATGCGGCGCTTCATGGTTTCATTGCTCATTGATTTCACTTTCCTTTCCGTTGCGGTGAGTGTGTGGGAGAGGCGTTTGCCGCCCCTCCCGTTGGACCTGCTCGACAGGCCAGCCTCGGCGCATGGGGTAGGGAGGAACCCCGCGCCGAACTCAGTATTCGCTCGGGAAAAGGAGGGTCAGAACGCGGCGTGTGCCTTCATCGTCCAGCGGATCATCAGCGCCGGCGCTGTAATCGGCGTCGTAAAGGTCGATTTTCCACCAGACGGTTTTGCCGCACACCTGAACGGAGGCCATAGAATGATCCCCGTGCGGATCGTTGTCCTCGGTGAAATCCGCGAAGCCAGCGACCTGAAGCTGCGCCATGGTCACGAACTCGGGGCCTTCGGCTGCAACGCCTTGGGTGCAAACAACGCGCCCCAGATAGACCGGATGCCCGCCGTTGATTATTGCCGCGCGGAAAGCATCATTCGCTTGTGCGATTTCCGCTGCTTGCAGGGTGAGGTTGATAACACTCCGCGCACCGCAGGCAGAACATGCTTCCGGTGTCAGGCATTCCAGCGTTTCCGCTGCGCCGCAGGTGTTACATTGAAATAAAGCCATTCGTGGCCTCCTTAGTGGTGAGACGGTGGGGCTTGATGCCCTCTTTCCGCCGATGGGCGCGGCCTCTCTGCACTGACTGCTGAAAGACCCCGTGTCTTTCGGCTGGCAGAGCAGGGAGGGCGAAGCCCTGCCTGCGGCCTGGGACGGGACTGTCACGGGGTTGGAGGGAGGCTGGCGCGGCCCGCAGGCGCAGCCGAGGACACGGGCCTCCCGGAAACGGCGCGCGCAGCGCGGCGCTTGCCCCTTGACCGGCCCGGCACAGGATGCGGGCGGACCCAACAAATGAAAGATGCCGGGGCAGGGAGGAGCGGGCGCAGCCCGTTGATGCCCTGCCACGACCCCTGAAACATGCAATCCGCGCGAGGCGCGCGGATTTCTACTGTCTCTTGCAAAAGGCGCAGCGAACGACCGTTACCCGAAGGGCGGAGACCACATGTCCTGGGCGACCGTGTGGCCGCGGCGGCAAGCTGGCTCGGAGAGACAGTTTCCGGCGCACTTGGGCCGCAGGGAGAACAGGGCAGGGGGGCTCCGGTCTGGTGCCGCCTGCCGGCGCCAGACTAGGGCGCGGTCCCGTGCTCAAGCACGGGATTTGCCCGTTCTGGCCCGGCCGCCGCCGCCGGAAACTGCAAAAGCCCGGCCTGTGTCCCATTCTCGTGCAAGGCGAGCTATACGATAATTGACCTCGGGAATGAACAAGTGAAATGGGAACCGCAAGTTCAAAACATCGCCTGCGGGAACAAGGATTGCGGGCAACAGATCGAGATATGGCGAAGGGAGATTGCAGCCGGTGCCTGCTGGACTTGCCTCGAATGCGGGGGCGAGAACACCTTTGTTCTCGGAATCAGCTATGAGCAACCAGCTGCTGATGTGAACGATTAGAGCGGACCCAGCACGTATCCGCGTTTCAACCGAAAATCTCCCCTCAATCGGCCGCTGGGTCGAGGTCGCGCACAGCCTTAGCCATATCTAAGTACCCTGAATAGCCATAGTCGGCGTGCATCCGCTCGTACCACGCTGCCCAGGCGTCCCTCCGCTCCTCTGGAAATACATCGCGCCATGAACCTTTGCGTACACTCACTTGGCCGTCTGACAGCCTCTTCACCTCGATCTTACTTGCGCTCGTCATTCGCCCCCCAAATGCCGATTTTCTGAATGGTTACGTTCAATGCCCAATTGGAGGTCGCGGAATTTCTGGCTCTCTCGGTAGCTGTTTTGGAGGTGGCACATCCTTACCAACTAACCACTCGCGGATCACCATCCACCTGTCCTGATGGCCGGGAGGCCACCGCCATTGAAGAAGCTCCGCGGCTTTCCTCTCCAGTTCGGGGAACCACTGGATCTTGAGGCGCAGGTTGTGCTTTTTGGCCCAGGATCGGAAAGGTGTCATCCAATCTTCCTGGGCATGAACTTCCATAGCCTCTTTGAGGTCTTGCGGGATGGTATACGGCCACTCTCTCATGACCGACCAAATACATTGCCGCCTGGGGATGGAGCAAGGACGCAAATCTCACGCGTCCGACAGGGCCGTAGATACGGCCCTCCCTGCGCGGGTAGCGCCAGTCCTGCAGTAGCGGGGCTACTGCCCCGGTGCTGCAGGGCAACAAGACCCCGGCCAAGAAAAACCCCGCCGGAGCGGGGCTAGGTGGATCCTCACCACAAGGAAAATTGGAAAAGCCAGCTGTCAGGCTGGACCCAGGATTAGAAACCCCGTCGGAATGTTGGTGCCGCTTTCGGCAAAGCTGGCAACTGGTAAATCCTGCCATCCTCGATCACGATGCGAGGTAAGCCCAAGATCTGCTAAGTGACCGTCATAGAGCGCCGATGCCGGCAAGATGCAGACCAGGACACCGCCGCCCCATTGTTTCCCTTCCGGATGCGGTTTCAGAAACTTGCGGGCGTGGTCCAGGTGCTTGCGCCAATGGGTGCCGTTAAATGGCGGGTTCATGATAACCAGGTCGAAAACCGGGTTCGGCGCTGTCTCCAGAAAATTCGCCTGGTAAACTTGGTGGCCCTTGGCCCGGCTCTCCTGCACCCGCCCGCTGTCATACTCAACGCCGGTAATCCGAGCCTTGGGGTTGGTTTCCCGCACCGCATCCATGATCCGGCCGCAACCGCAGGACGGTTCCAAAACTGCCGGTTCGCCGCGCAGATCGAGCTTGCGCAACACGGTATCAATCACCGCGCGGGGCGTTGGGTAGTAGGCCAGATTTTTTGAAACTGCTGTGCCTGGGTGCTTCTTGGCCGCGGCTTCCGGACTGTCGGGCAGGGTGTCGCCATAAAATTCTGCCAAGGCCAAATTGATTTCCCGAAGGGTCTCCGGGCCAAAGAACAGGTGGGCATTGCCATTTTGAAAGCGCCGGATCTCAACACCATCATGATAGCTTGCGCCATGCTCCTCTGCATCGTCCAGCAGTCCGGAATAATCCTTATGCCCGATATGCGGCTTGCCACGGTATACGTTCAGGGCATTCAGCGTATCGCGCACGCGCTCCCATCCCCAGGAACCATATCCGCCGGTTGATTGCACAATGATACGTTTGGGCAAGCCCTCTACACCGATTTTCACCTTTGAATGGCTCCGGTAGGCCGGATCCAGATCACAGAAGCATTCCGCCAAGCCTTTTAGGATGTGATGCCGGGGGCTGGCTACATAGTCGCCAAAGGTTGCGGCGATGTTGTCCAGGGTGAATTCCGGCGGGTTTTCCATCGCCATTTCAAAGCGTTTTCGGTCCTTGGCGCTGGCAACAAGTTTGATGTTCAAACCGTCATAGACGTGTTTCCAAGCGGACTTACGCAACGCCTCCCGCATGGATTTTTCCCAGACCGTGGGCGCACTGCCATAGCGCCCGCCGCTCCAGATCGAGCCGCCAAAGCTGCCGCCGATGCAGGACGCAGACTCAAGCGCGGTGGCCGCTGCCTTGAAATGGTTCAGCTCGGCCGGGATGGCCTCGGCCTTCTGCTCGTATTCTTCCACGATCTCGCGCAAGCTGCGTTGCAGCGCTGGCATGGAATGAGCGGCGGCGGGGGTATTGTGGGCGTTCATCTGTCGGCCTCATGGGTAAATGGAATGTCGTTCCGGCGCTCTTTCAGCGCCTTGCGGATTGAAGCGCCGCACCAGCTGCCTGCGGTGGTCTGTCCTTCAATGTCGCGGCTGAGCGGGTGCCAGGCTTTGCAGCCTGTGCACCACCACTTGCGGCCAATCCTCATCCGGCCAGTTCGTCGGCAAAGGCTTTCGCCACTTCGGGACATTTGAAGGCAAAGCCCGCCGGGGTGCTGCCCCATTTCCGGGAATACCAGCCTTTGCGCTCCTTCGCCGTTGCCAGCCAAGCGCTGAAAGTTTCCTGGGGCGCGTGCACCTTCGGGCTGACAATCCACATTTGGAACCCGCGTTTCGTGTGGGTGTGCTCCTCGATGGTGAAACCGCCCGCATCTGTGGCCGTGGCCGCTTCTTTAGGCTCCGCCGTGCGTCGCTCGGCGTTTCCGGTCGCAAAGGGCTGTCCCTCCGGCACCGACCATTCACCGAATGGGACATATGCTGCCGGGTCGTTGCTCTGGCCGGTGATCGGTCGCTTAGATACCTTCCAGCCATCGGAATAGTGATGACTGGCCTTCAGGTAGTACCCGGCACCCATGCTGTATTTTTCCCGGTGTTCTGCGTCTGCGCCAGCCTCGGCCAGGTGCGCGGTTGCCTCGTAGTTGCGGGCAGCCTTGCGCATTTCTGGGAACAAGTCCCGCGTGTGCCGGGAAAAAGCAAGAATGACCGTTTTCGTGGTGGTGGTGGCGAAATAGTCGGTCATGCTGTCGGATTGGTCCTGCTCGAACTCCGCCACGATCACTGCCTTAGCCTCGGCCGGGACTTTCGCACGGATGCTGTCCCGCCAATCCGATACTTCGCGCTCACGTTCTGCCCGCTCCCGCGCCGCCAGCTCGCGCCGCTCTTGCTCTGCGGTCTGGGCTTCCTTCAGCAGCTCCGCCACAACCGCGGGACTTTTCGCCTCGATGCCCCGCACCTCCGCCTTTGCGATCCACGGGCGGGCGACCCCTTCGGATACTTTCGAAAGAGTGTTATTGTCCCATGCCACGGTGACCCGGAATTTCTGCTGTGTCATGCCGCCGGCCCCCAATGTGAAAACCCGGCCTTCCTGTTCTTCGATGTCGGCAATCCAGCCCGTTTTATCAGGGTTTGCCATGTCTCCGAAAACGCAAGGCTGGCCGATAAAAAGCACGGTGTTTGTATTCTGAGCGTTCATTTTTTTCGTCCTTAGTGGTGAGACGGTGAGGCTTGATGCCCTCTTTCCGCCGATGGGCGCGGCCTCTCTGCACTGACTGCTGAAAGACCCCGTGTCTTTCGGCTGGCAGAGCAGGGAGGGCGAAGCCCTGCCTGCGGCCTGGGACGGGACTGTCACGGGGTTGGAGGGAGGCTGGCGCGGCCCGCAGGCGCAGCCGAGGACACGGGCCTCCCGGAAACGGCGCGCGCAGCGCGGCGCTTGCCCCTTGACCGGCCCGGCACAGGATGCGGGCGGACAAAACAAATGAAAGATGCCGGGGCAGGGAGGAGCGGGCGCAGCCCGTCGATGCCCTGCCACGACCCCTGAAACATGCAATCCGCGCGAGGCGCGCGGATTTCTTCTGTCTCCTGCAAAAGGCGTAGTGGCAAGCGTCACAAAGTCTTGCCTCTGGAGCGAAAAAATCTCGTTTAAAAACAGCAGAGGGAGATCTCGGCTCGGAACCGAAGTTGCCTTTTCTGTCAGAAAGGTTTGCCTCAATCCCGCAAAAGGGATCGTAGCCCTTTAGGGCGGAGACAGCCTGTTTCGGACGACCATGCAGCCGTGGCGCAAACTGGCTCGGAGAGACTGCTTGCGCCGCACCTGGGCTGCAGGGAGAACGGGACAGGATGGCTCCGGCCTGGTGCCGCCTGCCGGCGCCAGGCTAGAGCCCGGTCGCGAGCTGAAGGCTCGGGATTTGCCCGTTTTTGGACCGGTCGTTCGCTAGGGCCGCGGCGGACGGCAGTGAGCCCATAGCTGCCGTCGCCTTCTGGAATGGACTCTGCAGGTGCATTCGACTGCTACCAAGTCATAGCGGTCCTTGGCCTTCCCTATTGTTGCGTCGGCCGGGCGCCACGGGTGCAGCCTGTCGCTCGGCCCAGAAGCGGGCATTGCATGGTGCGCCTCAATGTCTGGAGAGCACATCCTAACGTTGCAATTGTTCACATGCGCGACCCGTGGTAAGGGCGCATGAGACGTCGCCTCAGGTAGAAGTACTGGACAAAATATGTGGTTACCCAGAATACCAGATGACAAAATCCCTAAGGTTGAAGACGGTGTTAGTGCAATCCTCCAGATTTGCCGCATATCCGGCGTAAATCTCCGCTCTGAAGTGGTGAAGATTTCTAATACCACCTCGATATTCAGATATAACAAACTGCCTGCAGGTTGGGCTAAGCATCTTGAGGGAGATAGGTGCTGGAGTGACGAGAAAATACTAGAGTACCAAAAAGAGCATGGAGAAGGTAGGGCCGCTCTGATTAACGCCTATAGAGACTCATCTTTTGAAAACACCCAATCTTTCAATTATCAGTGCGCATGGAGGGGGTCTGACTTTTATATCGTTCAAGAGATGTCAAGCGAGAACATGCCAAAGATGCAAGCGCTGATAGAGCTTGAGCTAAGCTCCACTCTGGCGGCGCTTTCTCTACTCAGCGATGGATGTGCTTCATGCTCCAGGCCTGCACTATTTGTTAAGTTCCCTTCGTCCAGTTTCGGAGGAATGTCAGATCGGGCAGACCCCCTTCTTCCGAAATTAGGTCAAGAAAGTATTTGGACGTCAAACGAAGCCGACGAGAAATTTCTAATTCAGCTTTCTAATTCACTTATTGCGCGTACCCATAGTGATAGTTACCTCGCAACTCTTCGGTATCTCCGGTCACTCAGAAGAAAGAGGCTAGATGATCGAGTTGTCGACCTCATGGTGGCCCTGGAGGCTCTGCTGAACGATGGCGGAGATGCAGGGATCTCATATAGGATTTCGCACCGGCTGTCTCATCTTTTGTTTGAGGAGAAAGAAGAAAGGCGACGAGTTGTAGAAACGGTCAAAGCTGCGTACAAGATACGCAGCAACCTTGTTCATGGAACGAGACGCCAAATCGACTTTTTGGAAGCAGAGATATTTGACGCATCAAAAAGGTTGCACATAAGCGAAGGCGAGATGCGGGAGGTGTCGCATAACTTGACTGACTTTTTGCGGAACGCAGTACGGCTAAGATACCAAGTGTTTGGGGAAGTCAAAAAAGACAAGTTCCTAGTGCACCTAGATGAACTGGCACTGTGATGCTCATTGCCCCCTCGTTCACCAAGAACAAACTTTTTCCACCAACGATTCCGCTGCAGTCGCTTGCGCAAATATGAGTGCCGGATGGAATAATAGGCTGCCTACAGCCTGCGCACTACTGATCGCGAATTGAAAATTTCAGGCGAACTCCCGTCATTTGCGAGGTCTTAAAACTGTGTCAGTTAAATCAAACGAATCTGACCAATCAGATAACGTTCACTGCCCCCAATGCAAACTAAAGATACCGGGCGAAGCCAAAGTCTGCGCAAGTTGTGGTTCTCGTCTTGATTGGCGTCGTTACCTAGTCTTGTCGCAATCTTCGATAGCTCTAATTCTATCCCTGCTGGCTCTTACAGCAGCTTTCTGGGACGGCTACAGAGGGTTCCTGAGTTGGACGCAGGACCTGATTCTAGGAACCAGGCTCGACCTTCACGCATTTGCAAGTTCCGTGGAGATTGAAAGCATTACTATTGCAGCAGAAAGCCGCAGAAGTTACCCGATTGCAATTGATGATATCAATTGCTTCATGACTATCATTATTGATCAAGAATGGTATCTAAGAGACCAACTTCTATTCAAAGAGGACGGAGGCAAAACACTAGACAATGAGAACGATTGGATTGGTTGGCACGTAGTAGGTACGTTCCTCGTTGACTACACTTTGGCAGAGCCTGTCGTAATTGATCCATTCGGCCATGCCGTTCTACGCGGCATCGAAGCTAAAATGTCGATTTCTGCTTCACCGACTGACTCGGGTATACGGCTTGTAAATTCTGCAGATCAACGCCCGAGTGCGGGATGCTGGGTAATGGGCGCCAGCGCTCGCAACGGCAATCAAGCCGGTGGTGCGATACTTAAGCAGCAGGATCTCATTGGACTTAACCCTTTGGAGCTCTTGTCACGCTCCGAGCTTGTCGAAACAACTAGTGCTGAAGCCTTCCGTCAAAAGCTAATTAGTGAGGTCGAGGAGATACAAAAAAATTACAACGGACCGAAGAGGATCAAAGCTTCGCCACAAAACTAACCCACGTATCGTAACTTTAAGTGAAATTGATGAACTTTACGCCCTTAGTACAGCGAAAAATCTCACCGCACCCCATTAGCGATCAGCGGCGTCATCGATCCAACTTGAGTTAGAAGGCACACACATTGCCTTTTGCAGGTTTCATAAACTGCGGTGACTTGCCTTGTGTAGTGCAAATGCCAAAGAATGCCAGATCAAAGACATGAAAAATTTTGATGTTACAGCAGGTGATTTGAAGAATTACGGAACTGCCGTCTTGACCCTTTTTCTCACGGCGCTCGGCCTTTCCGCAGTATTCATAGCGGGATATTCCAGCGATGTACCGAGAGGTGGATTCTTAATATTTGGTCAGGCGATGTTTTTCTCAACTGGATTGGAGGTATGGCTTGAAATAACAATCTCCATAATCACAGCTAAAGCGGCTCTGCTAGTTTTAGGGAGTTCTGCCGCAGCACTCGCACCCTTGATTTCAATTCTCCCAAGGGTGCAAGAAGAAAGTTTAGAAAGCTGGGTGGTGGGAATTGTCTGCACGAGGTTTGAGGTTTTGCTTTCACTAGCAGCGTTGATATACTTCGCTCGCTTTTTCCATTTCTCCGTTGATGCCGCAGCACTGATCTTTTCACCTATTGTTCTAGGTTTTATCCTTATGGCGGCGCTGGATCGCCATTTCCTGCGCGAGGCTCTTGCTGATTTTGATAGGGGGGCCAACATTGGTGAGACAGAAGTATTGACCCGATACACTAAGCATCGCGTTTCCCTTATTGCGCTTATATTATCAGTTGCTTTTTACTCTGCTGGAATTGCAAAGTACCGGAATGAGCTTTATTCAAACCCAAACTTTTCAGTTAGTGGGGTAGGTAGGTTGGGCGCAATACTCTCTGCCAATTCGACGTCCTTTCTAGTCGCAGTTCCTGGAAAAGTTCTTGACGAGAAATCCTTCTTTTTAGGCCAACGAGAGCTGCCACGCTGGTTTGTTGTAACACTTGAAGGCCACGTACTAGAAATTCGTTGAGGTTCTCGGACAAAGGTTACTTTCTGCGAAAATCGGACGCGTGCAATCACCCTGCTTGCATGCGCAGCGAAAGGCAGCAACGTCCCGGCTGCGGACCCCCGGACGCGGTGCACAGAAAGGACACTGTCGGCGCTGATCGCCCGGTGAAAGGCAATTTCTCTGACGAAAAAGGCAGAACTATCTGGGGCTTTTCACGTAGCGAACGACCGTTACCCGAAGGGCGGAGACCGCATGTCCTGGGTGACCGTGCGGCCGCGGCGGCAAGCTGGCTCGGAGAGACAGATTCCGGCGCACTTGGGCCGCAGGGAGAACAGCGCAGGGGGACTCCGGTCTGGTGCCGCCTGCCGGCGCCAGACTAGGGCGCGGTCCCGTGCTCAAGCACGGGATTTGCCGAACCGAATAACTATCGCATGTTCTTTTCTTTCCGCATGCGATCCAAAGTTGATCTGAGGCAAGAAAACGCTAAAGAGGCACCACTAAGTCTTCCAAGAAAGTGAAGTAATGAACCCGATCGACCAGCATGTAGGCAAACGCATTCGGCATCTGCGCTGGATGAAAGGAATGACACAGCAGGAGCTAGCTGTTCACTGCGATGTAAGGTTTCAGCAGATTCAGAAATATGAGACCGGTGCCAACCGCGTCAGTGCATCGCGACTTTGGGAGATTGCAGAAGCACTGGACGTTCAAGTTGTCTATTTCTTCGAAGGACTTGACAGCGGCACGCGCTCAGAAGGTGATGCCCTCACCGATAGCAACCAGTTGCTCGCCAAAGAAGCCGTGGATCTGGTGCGGACCTACTACGGGATTCCAGAGAAAAGCCGTTCACATCTTCTTTCTCTAGCAAAGACACTGGCCGCCTAGGGCAAAAAATTTGGCACAGCCTGCCGATGACCTGCCACGGCTTACGGAACATGCGATCCGCGTATTCAGCGCGGATCTCTCTTTCTTTGAACGGGCAAAGTTATCCAGCCGCCCAGATCTTCGAACTTGCGAGAAATCTGAGGCGGCCGCAGCAGCGTCATGGGCGAAGACGCCAGAATCTGAGAACGGACGCTGTGGGTAACTTTGCCCGTTCCACCCCTGCTCAGAATGCCTCGGATGCACGCAGGGATTGATCACAATAGCATTCATAATTTATTTGGCCGGCAGGCTGCACAAAGCGGCATGGAAACTCTCGGAAATCTGTCAGGCACACATTGAAGATGATGACCTGCCCCCCGCTGGTCCCTCGTTCATGAGGAGAGTCTGCGGGTTTGGTTTTGGTAATCGTCGGTCTCGGGCTTGGCAAGCGCGGCAGGCGCGGAGCCCTCAAATAGCTCAAGCGCCTGCCGCGCTTGCATTGGCGTTCTGTTCCCCAGCGAAGAATGCGGCCTGACGTTGTTGTAATCGTAGCGCCACAGCGCCAGCTTGCGGCGGGCATCGTCCAGGGTATCGAACAGCTCTTCATTGAGAAGCTCGTCCCGCAGGCTGCCGTTGAATGACTCGATAAAGGCATTCTGCTGCGGTTTTCCGGGGTCGATGTAATGCCAATCCACCCCGTTCCTGTCGGCCCATTTCAGGATTGCCTGGCTGGTGAATTCCGTCCCGTTGTCGCTGACAATGCAAGCGGGTTTTCCGTAGATCCGGACGAGCGCGTCCAGCTCCCGGGCAACGCGCTCTCCTGAAATGCTGGTGTCTGCCGCCAGGCACAGGTTTTCCCGGCAGCAGTCGTCATTCACGGCCAGGATGCGAAACTTCCGCGCCGCGCCGAAGCTGTCTGCCAGGAAATCCAGGGACCAGCGCTGGTTGGGCTGTGTGGCTTCGGGCATCGGCGTTCTCGAGCCCCGGGCGCGTTTGCGGCCCCGCCGCCGTTTCACTGCAAGACCCTCCTCCCGGTAGAGGCGGTAAAGCTTTTTGTGGTTCATGATCATGCCTTTTCGCTCAAGCAGCACGCCGATCCGCCGGTAGCCGAACCGGCGGCGTTTGCCAGCGATCTCTTTCATCTCCTGGCGGATCTCGGGATGGTCGGGCGGGCGTTTGCGCCGGACCGTCTTGGGGTCGACACCGACAAGCCGGCAGGCCCTGCGCTGCGAGATGCCATGATCCCGCATCGCAGTGAGCGCTGCCTCTCGCCGCTCCTTCGGTGCCGTCAGCTTTTTCCCAGCAGGTCTTTCAGAACCACATTGTCGAGCATCGTGTCTGCCAGCAGCCGCTTCAGCTTGGCATTCTCATCTTCCAGCGCTTTCAGCCGCGCCGCCTCCGATACCTCCATGCCGCCATACTTGGACTTCAGCTTGTAAAAGGTCGCCGGGCTCAGCCCATGCCGGCGGCACACCTCCGCCGTCGGCATCCCGGCTTCCTGCTCTTTGATCATCCCGATGATTTGCGCCTCGGTGTAACGGCTCTTACGCATTCGTCTGCTCCTACATAGGTTGGGCAGACTCTACATCATGGTGAGGGATTTCGCGGGGGGCAGGTCAATGAATTTGAAGAAAAACGTAACATTGGGGGCAAGCGCTCTCGCTATTTCCGCCACTATGGTTTCAGCTGGGGAAATCGAACGACGCGGCGATCCTACCCAAATCTTGTTTCACAAGGGAAAGAACTACCTCGAATTTTCGGCGGCAACTGTGAATCCGTCGGTATCAGGTGTCGCCTTACCGGGCATTCCGGCCGGTCCAACCGGGAACATCACCAACAGCTACAAGTCCTACGCACTTGGCTACAAGCACGAGCTGAACGAGCGTGTCTCACTGGCATTCGTCATTGATGAACCGATTGGAGCGTCTGTGTCCTACGCCAGTCCTCTCGCATTCTTCGGTGGATCAAGCGCAGAGATCTCATCTATCGCCTACACCGGCCTGGCCAAGTACCAAGTCAATGACAGATTTAGCGTCTATGGCGGCCTGCGGTTCATTGGAGTTGATGGAGCTGTAACCGTTGTCTCTCCGGCGTCTGCGCCCAGCCCCTACAGTCTCAGCGTGAACAAGGACTATCAGCTGGGCTACCTTGCAGGTGTCGCCTATGAAATTCCGGATATCGCGTTCCGCATCGCTGCGACCTACGAGTCAAAAACTGAGCATGAGTTCCGCGACAACACGGGTTCACCATTTCAAGTGGAAATCCCGAAGTCTTTCACGCTGCACGCCCAGTCGGGGATCTCGGCCAACACCCTACTTTTTGGTTCGGTCAAGTGGCGCGAATGGTCAAAATTCAAGATTCAGCCGGGTGACTTTTTCTCCCTGGTTCCAGGCGTTGGCGCTGTAAACACTCCGATTGCAAAGGGGACCAGCGATATTTGGACCTATGAGCTAGGCATCGCACACAGTTTTAGCGAAAGCTGGAGCGGCGCGGCCACCATAGGATACGAAAAGGACTTGGGAGATATCGTTGGCAACTTCTCCGGCCGCGATGGATATGTCAGCTATGGCCTTGCCGCTATTTATGAAGTTGACGGCTGGAAGGTTACAACCGGCGTCCGCTACATCGACATCGGCGATGCTAATACCTCGGTCTCTTCGTTCGCGGATAACGATGCGATTTCAGCTGGTATCAAAGTCGGCTACACATTCTAAGTGAGCCAAATACATCACCTGACCGCCGCCGAACTGCTGCAGCTATCACTCGGCGGTGGTCAGGTCTCTTTCGCTGCTAACTGCCATTTCATTGGAGAAGTGGAGTTGAGCCAATTTCAAGCCGCGTTTGCGTCTATAGAAGTCGTTGAGAACAGGTCACAGATTTGGGTCAGTATTCTCTCGCGAGCCTCTGAACACTCCAAGAACAGCTCGTGCTTGGCGCCGTGTATCAGCTCAAACCGCCCGTCAGGCCAGCGCTCCATGCGATTTTGAATTGCTGAAATGCTGACAACTTCATCTTGGTCACCGCAAAAAGAGATGCAAGGAACCGCAGGAGAACGCACCTTTGACAGGCTCTTTGTCTCCTTGAGCGCCTGGAACAACCACCCCATGCTTGGCCCGCCAATTTGCAGGTCGGATTGCGCTTCGGCCTGGTCTACCCAATACTGATACATTTCGGGGTCAGTAGTGAGCCTATTGTTTTTAAACTCATTTTTGAGAACATAGCTTTCACCGGTATAACCTGGGGCATAGCTGTGCCCCTTTCCTAGGGCTCGAGCGGCCCAGGTTAGAGGCCAAGCAGCCATGCGCTCAACTGCGGAGAGATGAATATCGAACATCGGAGCGGTAAACGCACACGCATCAACAGGTAATCCTTCAGTCAGTGCTCGAAACCCAATGCATGCGCCCATCGAGTGCCCGACCAAATTCCATGGCTTCGGCAGATCCAACTCTTCCGCAGCTTGGACCATTGCAGCGACATCCATCTGGAAGGCAGAAAAACTGTTCACATGCCCTGTCCGCCGGTCCTCTGTGAACCGCTCAGCAAGTCCCTGGCCCCGCCAATCAATGACGATGGTCGTATAGCCTAACTCATTGAATGCAGATGCTGTACGACCCCAAATTTCAACATACTCCGCGCGTCCAGGGAACAGAAAAACTGTTCCTTTTCTGGGCTGTTCAGCTCTCCACAATCCAACACGCAGGCGAACACCGTCTTTCGCATGTACCCAATATGCACTGCCGTTTGCAGGCCCCTCTGCCAGTTCTGGATAAAAGGTTGCTTGTTCCATCAAACTAAATTCCTACCAGTCTTCATTTCCTTCGCCCTACCACTGTTGCAGGGCAGTACGCCAGTCACGGAAGCCAAAATACCGTGGAAGCATCTGTGAACATCTGCTTGTCCGGCTCAGTTGAATTCACTCGCTTGTTTCAATTTCTCTTCAGGAGCCCGAGTGCGCCACAAGAGACCGTAAGCGGAAATTACTACACTCCCGAACAACAGTATCGAAAATCCATAGAATTTCCCGACAACCATAAAGTTGACGGCGAGCAAAACAACAACTGAAACCATCTTGAACCACAATGCCTTAACTTGGCCCACCAACCATTTTACTTGCGAGTTCTCTCCCAGTCTTTGCCCCTCCTTTGAAGAGGCGCTGCCGTCCAATACCCAATAAATCTGAGCGAAGCAGGCGAAGAAAACAAAGCAAGTTATGAATGTTAGAAGAAAACTAGTGAAAAATGGACTTGGGTTTTGCTCAAGCCAAGACCACCCATCGCTTTTGACGCCCAAGGCTGTTAGTGCATCGCCAACCAGCCAATCTAGCATGGTCTCCCCGTCCGAAATCAAATAAGCAGCATTCACCTTGATGCATGTGGCAAGCAAAATCCCCAAAACCACGCAACGGAAAACTCCGGTCATGATCTTGGTTCCGTTTGCACGCACCTTTCTTTGATAGATCTCGTTGGGCTGCAGCTCAGGATTTATGAAGATTCTATAAAAATCATTCGCCAGAGTATACAGCAATAGCAAACCAATAAAATAAAACCAGTATATCATGCCAGAAAACAAGAACGCGAGCATTGACACAAAGATTGCTTCAGAGGTTGACATGACATCTGGACGTGAGATTGAGACAAGTATCCAGTCAACCATCGGATTTTCGGAATTACTCTCCAGTAGTGGTCGCAGGTAAACGCCATACCATTGAAGAGCAAATATTATTAGGAAACATATGAGGAAAATCGCCCAATAGGAAAATGAAAACGACTCCACTTTCTGTGCCCAGCTATTGCTCTCACTGATGCTAGTTTTAGTTACTGCGAGCGATGGGCGTCTCTCCTCTTTCCAGAAGGTTAGCAGCTCCGACACAAGAATTAGGAACAGTGGCAACACGGCCATCTCGCCAACCGTCCAGCTGAGCGACCAATAGAACCCTACTTCCTTTTCCAGCCCATCTACCGGGCTGTAGGTGACACTGTGGACACCAAAAATAAATGCCAGGAACCAGAGCACCCCCCCAGTCGTCCACACCGCAACCGGCAAGTTCAGTGAACTGCGGCCGTTGAACAGCGCTTCCGATTGTCTGGCCAGGTTGAAACGCCGCCGTGATGGCGAGCCTATAGCGTCTAGAGCTTCGGGTGCAGTAGCCTGGTCAAGCTTCGGAATATGAGGAGCATTCTGTGGTCTGGCCGGCGTATGTGGCTCGGCGGCTTGATTGGCATCAAAAACGGGCTGCTCCCCTCGGCTTTCCGCCTTTCCCTTCTGTTTCCTCCGGGCCTTCAATCGAGACTGAGACGCGCTAAGCTCCACCTGCCATTCGCTGGTTCCCTCGGGATCAGCGCAGCCAAACACTATGGCGAGCCAACGAATGTTGGTAGGGCCGATGCCCCTTTTGTTGTTTTCAAACCAAAGCTGAACTGTCCGTAGATCGACGCCTTTTCGGTTTGCATCAATCTGTGAAATTGCATCCGCAAGCAGTTCGGGTGTCCACGGGCCGATGGGATAACCATCTTTGTTCGCTGGCCGACCTACGCCTGCAGTTGTTGCATGAATGAACAGCTCCTTGAAAGTTTCTCCGCTTTTAGGTGGAGATTGGAAAAACTTACCGTTCTTTATCAAAGGCTTATACTCTTGGATTTCGTTTGGTTTCGTTGCATTTCGTTCGTTTCGTGCGGCTGACGTTGATTAGCGTATCTAGCAGCGGGATTCAATTTTATGGTGTGGGAACCAATGAAAGACGGCATCAAAAAAGGCATTGAAGCGATGGGCGTGCGTTTCGGGAAACCGCTAAGTGGGTATGAACCTGCAACGCGTACTTTGGAAACGTGTGAAGGTTTCAAGGGAAAAGCTGGCACGGAAGGGAAACGTGTCAGGGAACAGGCAGTACCGGTCGCCCAAGTCGAAGATGCTATGGGCAAGACCGGAGTTGCCTACGTTTGGAATACCGGAGAGCTGGAGCTGAGTTGGATTTGAACAGGTGTTTGAGGGGCGAGCAGTGCTCCTGGATGTTCGTTATTCTAAGCAATAGCGAAAGTTATCCACAGGGCAGTGCCGCTGCTGGAAAAATTTGAACGTCTCTGGGGGTGTTAAATTGGTGTTAGATTCAGTGTTACGGGTCCGCCAACATCAAAATTTCGCAACAAAAACAAATGAATACAGATACCCCCTGTGTGCAAAGTGGTGGTGTAGCGTGTGTAGGGTGGTGATTCACTGTGTGCAGAGTGGTGATTCCTTCAGTTGCGTCGAAGATGAAGGAAGGGCGCTAGCGTGTGTGAAGTGTCGTTCATTTTGAGCGGATTGTGTGTGAAGTGTCGTTTCGCACATGTGTGTGTGAAGTGTCGTTTCGCTTGCAAGTGTGTGTGAAATGTCGTTACTGCATCCCAAGCGTGGGTGAAGTGTCGTTTTGCCTTGGCGTGTGTGAAGTGTCGTTTTAGGGTTGGGCGTGGGTGAAGTGTCGTTACATCGCCAAAAGCGTGGGTGAAGTGTCGTTTCACACATGTGTGTGTGAAGTGTCGAAAGGAAGCGAAGAATGAGTGACTATCCTCTATTGCCGGACCGGCATCCGCAGGGAGATTTCTTCGTTTGCGATATTTTCGACGCGGCGCCTAAGGGTGATATTGGCTCGATGGAGCACCCGATTTTCTCGCTATCAACAAAGCCTGATCACCGGCCGCGCAAGTATTCCCATAACGGGATAACGGTCGAGGTCAAACCCGGACCGGATGGCTTGGCAACTGTGCATGATCGGGATGTTTTGATCTTCTGCATCAGCAATTTGATAAGGGGCATCAATGAGGGGAAAGAGCCGCAGCAGGTTGTTCGGTTCCATGCATCAGATCTCCTCAAGGCCACCAACAGGATGACCACGGGACGGGGTTATGAATTGTTGAAGGGTGCCATTGAGCGGCTGGCGGGAACGAGGATCAACACGAACATCTCCACGGGCGGCCAGGAAGTATTTGAGAACTTCGGTCTGATTGAACGCGCCAGGATTGTCCGGGAAACACGCGACGGCCGAATGCAGGAAGTGGAAATCAAGCTCAGCGATTGGGTTTTCAATGCTGTCCGCGCGCAGGAAGTGCTTACCCTGCACAAGGGTTATTTCCGGCTGCGCAAACCTCTGGAACGCAGGATCTATGAGTTGGCTAGAAAGCACTGCGGCCGGCAGAGCGAGTGGAGGATAGGCCTTGATACATTGCACAAGAAATGCGGTTCCGGATCTTCGTTGCGGGAGTTCCGCAGGCTAGTAGGGGCGATTGCCAAAGAAGACCAAGAATTCGGCCACATGCCGGACTATCAAATCAGGGTGGATGACGAGAAGAATCAACTGCACGTAGTGAGCCGCGGAACGGTGACGGCTGAAACTTCCGCCGTGGTTGAGATCCCTCCGCTTGATCCGGATGTCTACGAAATGGCCAGAGAGGCGGCACCAGGTTGGGATGTCCGCATGATCGAGCAGGAGTGGAGAGGCTGGGCCAGCGAACTGCCAAAAAACCCGGAAATGGCATTTCTGGGTTTCTGCCGTAAGTGGTTCAAGAAACGCGGTCGGCCTTAAACTGGGGCGTTGCTGCGAATTTTGTGTCAGACCGTCATTTGATTGCAGGGCGGCATATTGCCTTGCTCTCAGTGCCGAGCGTTTCACAGTAACGCCCTTCGCTTCTCAGCTAGCGCCTCCTGCACCCCCAGGCGCGATGCCTATCCGAAGATCTTGAGACTCCGGGAAGGCCAAGGAGAGAAGACATCAATATCTATGAGCACGGGATCCTTCGGCCAGAAACTTTGCCTGGCTGCAAGTTCCGATGGCAGTTCTGTCTGCAAGCAATCAACGCGGGCGCTTTTTGGATCAAAAAACAACTGCGCGCTGAAAGCTGATGTTGACACGAATTTAATATTCGTGGCAAACACCGATTACGGGATGCCACGGCTTCTCGTTAAACAATCATCTTGCTAGGAAGTCGTCGCCAACAGGGGACGACACATGCCGATAGAGAGATATCAATCCTTGGTCACGATCGCTGGCGTTATTAGCTGGAAGAAGGCGGGGAAGGTCTTTCAAGTTCGGTACGACCTAGTAAAACTAGGGGTGAAAAGCGGTGCGCCGGCCTACAACTGCACATATATTGTTGACGGCCAGGAACATGTTTTGGTCCCAACAAATCCTGGACCGAGCGGCTTCATCGAGAAACGCCAGATCAACCTTTGGCCGGGTATTCTCAAAAAGCATCACCTCGAATTCGGCGACGGTTCGATGCTGGTTTTCAATCCACAGGATCAAACCATCACGACTTGGGTGGTCGGAGCTGATGGGACAGCTGAAGTCGGTACAGTCGGGAAAGATTGTACGCGTTCAGAAAGCTGATCACTGTACTGCTGAAACGCAGTCTTCCCAAATAGACTTTAAGAACAAGCGCGAGCTGGGTGCCGTTACCTCCCCGTCGGCAAAGTTTGCGCGGCGCATGTTTGTGGCCCAGACATGCGCCAAAATTTTCCACGAGCATTCTGAATTTCGCCTGCAATGGGCGAGATCCCGCGGTGTCGGACCCGCGGGTTATTTCTGTGCATCTGAAACTACGAAAGGAACGAGGGATATGCACTTTTCGAAGAACCTGAAGACTGGCGCACTGGCTGCGGCAGTAGCTGTGGCGGGCACCGGGGCTATGGCAGCCGGTTCGGATACCGGCGTTGAAGCCGGTTTCTATGCGCTCGGTCAGGACCTGAACACCATCCTGGCTGGGGCCGGTGGTTACGTCATCATGATCCTGTCTGTGATCATCGGCGGCGTGACCCTGGCCGTGACCGGCCGCTGGGGCCAGGTCGCTATCGCCGTGGGTGTGGCAATCTTCCTGGGCTACGGCATCCAGACCCTGACCAGCCTCGGCGGTGTGACGGCAAGCACCGACCTTCTGGAACTGTCGGCCGTTGAGGCCCCCGTTTCGGAAACCGTCACTCAGTGATCTGGACCTGCTTCCCGCGCCTTCGGGTGCGGGAAGCAATCCCTGAAAGGAAGAGGCATGAGCAACGTCGTCAAAGTGGAACAGAGGCTGCAAGACCCGCCGCAGTTCTTTTTTCTGCCCGCCGATGAGGCGGTGGCCGGGCTGTTTCCAGTAGTCATGGGCCTCTTGGGCCGTCAGGCGTTTCTAGGATTTGCCGCCGGTCTTGCTTTTTATTTCATCTGGAAACGTGTGAAAGGCGAACGCGGACTGCAGGGCTTGCTGGCGCTTCTCTATTGGATCACTCCGAAAGAGGTCACCCTTTACCGTTCTTTCCCTGATAGCGCTGTCAGCGCCTGGAGGGCGTGATGAACTTTCAAAACATGGGCAGAGCCTTGAGCCGGTCGCGGCGCGCCGTGTTTGCACTGGGCGGCCTCACTGTTGCGCTGGTTGCTGCCAATCTGATGCTGTCGGCCAAACTTTGGTCTCAGTCCAATCAGGTCGTTCTTGTGCCTACTACGGTCAGTGACGGGATGGTGGCGCGCGGCTCGGTGGACAAAGGCTATGTTGAGGCACTGGCGCTGGATGCTGTCTACGCGATGTACAACAGCTCGCCGCGGACCCTTCATTACGGGCGCAGCACCTTGGAACGGCTGAGCGGCCCGGCTGAACGGGCCAGCATCCTGGATACCTACGACCGGATCTCCAAGGACATCACCGAACGCAAGATCTCGACCGTCTTCTTTCCCCGAAAGATCGAGCACAATTTTGCCAGCTATGAAGTGGTGGTTGAAGGCGACCTCGCTACCTACCTGGAAACAACTCAAGTCACCCGCGAAGACCGCCGGATTTTGATCCGGTTCAAGCCGCAGGCCGGTTCAGTCCGGCTCGCCGCTATCGGGAAAATCTCAGCGGAGGAGTGAAGCTGAACATGTTGAAGTCTATGAAACTGGCTGCGGTCTTCGCAGCCGGGCTGGCGGTGGCTTGCCCGGTGAATGCGGCAGATCAGCGTTTTACCGTCTCAGAAGATGGCCTTGTCCGCTTCAAGGCATCTGTCACCGGCATTACCCGAGTCAGTGTCGTGGGCGACCGGATCACTTCGATTGTTAACGACAATGAGGCATCGGTCTATCAGGTCCGCAACGATGAAAAGACCGGGGATCTGTTCCTCAAATACGCAGGCCCGGAAGGAATGCCGGAAAAGGAAGGCGGGTATCTTGTCACGGAAAAGGGCCTGACAGTCGCCTATGAAATCCTGCCGATCCGGGCCAGCACGCAAACCGCTCTGATCACCGTCAGAAGCAAGAACCCGGAACCGGAGGCGGCTGCGGGCAGCGGTAGCTTTGCGGAAACGTCATTTGGCGGCGGCGACGGCCTAGCTGCACAGCTGACGGCCGCAACCCGCGACACCATCAGGTCTAAGATCCGCAGTCCGCGCCCGGGCAGCGCTCGGCACGGCGCGCTGATTACCTCGCACCGCACCGGTGAGCTGGTGGGCGAGGTCCGCGTGGCAGCGGCCGGCAAGTCCGCCCGTCAGGTTCGGGAGCAAGAGTTTTACCGGGCTGGCGTGCTGTCAGTCTGGGTTCAGAAAAAAAGCCTCGCCGCCGGTGAACGGTCCTGGGTTGTTGTTGTGAGGGCGAAGTGATGGCTCAGAAAGACCGCAAAAAGAACCAGATCATTGCGATTGGCATTGTTGGCGTCGTCGTGGTTGGGGGCTTCGTTGTTCTTGGCGCAATGATGAACCGTGGGGCAGGGGGCGCGGGTCTCCCGAACCGCTCCAACCCTACGGTTGACGAAACGATAATTTCGGACCGCACGGCTGCGGCCTCACCGGAAATGTCCTGGATCACCTCCGGGCGGCTCCAAATGGAGCGTCTTCAGAAGGAGCTGCAAGAGCAGCGCAAGCTGGTCGAGCAGTCCCGCCGCGAAGCCGTACAACAGGCTGAGGCAATCCGGCAGGAATATGATGAGCCTATCTTGCAGCTGATCGAAAAGATTTCGACGCTGGAAACCCAACTGGCTGAAGCCAAAAACCGCCCGGCCTCAAGCGGGCCGGAGCAATCATTCAATGCCGCGGCCCAAATTCCTGGCAAAGAGCAGTTGACCCGGGACCCTGCTGAAATCGGGCCGGGAAGTGACTTCATTGAGCGCCGCACCCCTACGCGCACCACACCTCGCCGGACGGGGCAAACAGCCGGTGATGGGGAAGGGGTCTCGGTGCGCAGCAACTTCGGGCAGAGTTTCACCCTCGCCACTATCGAGCAGCCGGAAACAGAAGAACGCGAGATCCGCCGCCTGGGAAGCTATCTCCCGGCAGGCAGCTACGCGCCAGCAGTTGTCCTCTCGGGTGCAGATGCGTCCACGAATGTTTCCAACCGGGACAATCCGATTCCGGTTCTGTTCCGGATTACCGGCTCCGCGGTGACCGCAGCACTTGGAAACCGTCAGCCCGCGCGGGTGAACCTGAAGGGGTGCACGGTGCAGGGCTCCGCTACCGGTGATCTGTCCTCGGAACGGGTCAAGGTGCGCCTGATTTCCATGACCTGCGTAAACCGGCAGGGCGAAGTTCTGGAAACCAAAGTCGCGGGCTACATGGCCGGGTCCGGCAAGGAAGGCGTGCGCGGGCACGTCGTGAGCCGTGAAGGCGCCAACGTCCGGAATGCCGCCATCGCAGGTGCTTTGGGTGGCCTAGGCAAGGGGCTAAGCGCCGGAGCTACCGCTTCTCTCAGCCAGGAAAACGCTTCGGTCAGTCAGATCCTGCAGAGCGCAGGCGCAGGCACGCTGGCAGGCGGAGCTGAAGAAGCCGCCAGCACTCTGGCTGATTATTACATCAAACGGGCCGAACAGTATCAGCCGGTGGTCTCCCTCTATGGCGGAACCAAGGTCGAGCTCGTGTTTCTCGAAGGGGTGGAGCTGGGTCAATGAAGAAAATCGCAAGCCTTTTGCTTATTGCGCTGGCCGCTGGCTGCGCCAATCCGAACACGGAAAAAGACTTTCTGTGTGAAGCACAGCAAGGGTCTCCCTGTACCACTATCGGTGCTGTGGATGGCACTGGAGCAGCCGCCGTGACCTCTGTTCAAGAGCGCCCGGAAGACACTGCTGTGAAGAGCCTCGCGCAGAACCCGCTGTTCTCCAGCAAAGGGGCTTTCACCGGCCTGCCGGACGGCGGTTTTCCGTACAACGCCGCGGCCTACCGCTCTCCGGAAGTCGTCGGAACGCTCTGGATTGCGCCGATCCTTGATGAAGGCGGGATCATGCATGAAGCGCGCTTTGTGCATTTCGTGATCCAGGAAGGGCAGTGGCGCCAGTGATGAGCAAAGCCAACACAAGAGTCCTGAGCGACAAAGCAGCCCGCATGGTTTCGATCAGGCAAGAGCGGCGCAAAGCTGGTTTTGTCGAAGTGACGGTGTGGCTCCCTGTAGAGCAAGTTCGCCACTTCCGTGACAAGGCTTGGCAAGCAGTTGAAGCCGTCGGCCGCACTTTCCCACGCAACAGCCTATTGGGCCAAAAACGCCGTCAGAGGGGCAGGAAATGACATTCTTTCGTGATGTGATGGCTGGGCTGTTCGGTGACGTTCCTTGGACAGAGGACGAGCCGGATCTGATGGAGGGCGATGTGCTCTCTGACATTCTGCCGTGGCGGGCCTATGACCCGGAGCACAAACTCTATCATTTTACCCATGGCAGCGGCTTCCTGATGGAAGTGGGGGCGTCGATCGGTCAAAACGATCTGGCGGAGAATATCGGCGGTGTCATTGCCGCAAACCTACCGTCCAGTGCCACATTTCAGGTGCTGAACTGGACCTCCCCCGCCATTGAACCGGTTGCCGGGCGCTGGAAATCGGCGCGTCTTGGCCGGTCGGCTCTGATTGACGAAATGGTCAATCAGAGGGTGTCTCACCTTCAGAATATGCGGTTCGGCATTGAAGAAGACGGTGCCCGTGCAATCCCCTTCGACAGGCACATCTTTGTCGCCGTCTGGTTGGAATCGGAAGAGTTGGCCATCGAGGACGAAAAGCGCCTCAAGTCCATGCGCTCGGCCCTCAGGAATGTGTTCAGCACAGCCAGCTGGTCGATGGATGTGGAACCGCCGCGGTTCCTCGCTCTCCTGCGCGAGCTGTTCCACGCGGCTCGCCCGGAAGGCAGCGGCGAGGACTGGGACCAGGAAGCCTATGACGACAACATGCCGCTCAACTATCAGCTGCCCGGCGCGTCCCTGCGTGTTGGCAGCCAAGCGCTTCAATTCTCCGGAACACCTGAGCTGGCGGCTACTGTCTCTTCGGTGAATGCCTATCCGCCGGAATGGGTCTTTGGTCTTGGTATGGCACTCAACGGCGATCCCGCCCGGCTGATGGACCGCCCGCTTGGTCCGGTTCTGACATCGTTCACGCTGAAGGCGATGCCAGGCCAGAAGGCCGGGGCGTTCATCCTGAAGAAACGTGGCATGGCGGAACACGCCGCCAACAGCTCGTTTGGAAAGTTCGTCCCGAACTTTGGGGAGAAAAAGGCAGAGCTGGACGCGCTGGCAGCAGAAATCCAGGCGGGCGAACGCCTCTTTGAAACCCTCTATACCATCGTCGCCTATGCCAGGGGCGGTGCAACAGAAGCACAGATGGCGGCAGGCGAGGTGGAATCTATCTACCGGCGCCAGCGGATCAAGCTCTCCAAGGATACTTTCCTGCAGTTGCCCTTGTTCCTTGCCAGCCTTCCGTTTGGATGCTCGGGCAAAATGATGTCCGACTTCGGGCGGCAGATGCGTATGCGACTGATGAAGTCGGCCGCCGCGATGGCCTTCCTGCCGGTACACGGGGAGTGGATGGGCAATGCCCGCGGAGCCGGAATGTTGCTGGCCGGACGTCAGGGGCAGGTGTTCCAGTGGGACAATTTCCGTTCGTCGGGCAACTACAACACCGCTGTGGTAGGCAAGTCCGGAGCCGGTAAATCAGTGCTGATGCAAGAACTGGCGGTGGGGATCTACACTTCCGGCGGCAACGTCCTGGTGATTGACGACGGCTATTCGTTCAAAACCACGGCGGAAATCCTGGGCGGCAAGCACATTGCTTTTGACGGCCAGACCCGCAACCGCCTCAATCCGTTTTCCCTGCTCGATGCGGGTGCCATGGGGCAGGACGAATACAAAACCGATGCCATCGAGCTGGTCACCCGCGTTGTTGCCTCGATGGCTGACCTCGGCGGCCATACCGGCGGACGGGTTGAAGGGGTAGAAGAGGACTATATCCGCGCGGCCATTGCCCAGGTCTGGGATGAAAAAGGCCGGGACGGTGAAATCTCCGATGTGCGCGACCGGCTGCAGGATGCCGCGAATGGTGAACCGCGGCTGCCTGATGTGGTGCGCAAACTCAACCGGTATTCACGCGGCGGTGCCTACGGCCACTACTTTGAAGGTGAGGCCAATATCACACTGGATTCCCCGTTCACCGTGGTGGAGCTGAGTGACATCAAGGGGCAGGCCGGTCTTGAGGCGACCATCTTGCAGATCGTCATGTTCCTTGGCACCGAACTGATGTTCAAAACTTCCCGTTCCACGCCTACAGCCATCGTGATTGATGAAGCTTGGGATCTGCTGAAAGGAACCGGCACAGCGGCCTTTATCGAGGGTGTCGTGCGCCGGGCGCGGAAATACACCGGGGCGCTGATCACCGGCACGCAGTCGATGCAGGACTATAAGGCCAACCCGGCCGCCAGCGTCTGCCTGGAAAACTCTGACTTCCGGATCTTCATGGCCCAGAAACCGGAGAGCATCGACGCGCTGCAGAGCATCGACCCGCCGGTGAAAATGCTCCTGAAGTCGCTGACATCGGTTCCGGGCCGGTTTTCCGAACTCGCGATCCAGATGCCTGAGGGTTTTGCCTACGGGCGTCTGCTGCTCGATCCGTTTTCGCTGGCGGTGTTCTCTTCCAAAGGCTCCACGGTCGAACGGGTGAACCACTACAAAGCCCAGGGCATGAGCACAGTGGAAGCCATCAAAACCCTTGTTGAGCGGGGGGAAGTGGCATGAGCTGGCAGAAGAAGACCCTCATTGCGCTTGGTATTGTGGCTCTGGCCCAGGCCGCTGTGTTTGTGTTCCTGCTGTTGCCGGATGATGAGCCTCCTGCGGTTGCGGTTTTCGATCCGGAAAGAAGCCTGACCATGTTCGTGGTCTGGTCGAATGGCCGGGTGCCGGACGAGCAATTCGGGGACACCCTGCCAGCATTCCAGCAGGCCGTTCAGTTGGAGATTGACCGGCTTTCCAGTCAGACCGGTCAGGTTGTCGTCCGTAAGGGCGCGGTGCTGTCGGCTGCGGGCCTTCAGGCCGCTGACATCACCGGCATCATCATGGAAAAGGTGCTGAGTGATGCGGCGTTCTAAGCTGGTTTTAATCCTGCCTGCCTTGGCTGTGGCGGCTGCCGGTTACTACGGGCTTGCCTGCGGGCGTCTGGTTGTAAATTCAACCAGCAGCCTGAAAGGCAATGCCTACGCAATGGTGACCTGGCCGCTGATCTTGCGGCCGGGTGCCATCGTCGCGGTTGAAATGCCGGAGGTTCTGGAGGGAAAGTTCGGCGGGCATGAGCTTTATCTGACCAAGCGGATTGCCGGGGTTGCCGGCGATCCGGTCCGCCGCTCGGGCAATAGCCTCTGCATCAATGGCACCTGTGTCGAGGGGCAGCTGAAGAACGGCGCGCTTGTTGCACCGCTCTGGCAGGGCGATGTGGTGCCGGACGGCATGATTGCCGTGTTCGGAGACAGCCCAGACAGCCTGGACAGCCGGTATTCAGTGATCGGCCCGCGGCCGGTGGCGGAAGTCGTCGCCGCAGGATTTGAAATCCCTTTCCCCCATTGGACTGACCTTGCGGAGCGCTGGAAATGAAACATCACCGCCGCTGTCTTCAAGCTGCTGTTCTGGTTCTCGCTGCTGCTGCAGGGCAGGGGGCGGCCAAGGATCTCGGCACCCACGGCCCTTTGTTCGAGGTGGCTGAACCCTCTCTGCTGGACACGATCAAGACCCGGCTCCTGGAAATGGAAGCGGCTGGCGAGCTGGATCAGATGCGGCAGGAAATGCAGGACACCACACGGGCCTATGTGAACCGGCCGCGTCCGGTTCAGGGGCTCGGGAAGGCAGAGGAATATGCGGTTTGGGAGGTCGATATGTCGATCACCCTGAAAGAGGATCTGGCGGACCATCAGGGCCGGGTCTTCGCCCGCGCTGGCACGGTTGTGAACCCGTTGGCCTATTCCCGCTTTGAAAAGCGCATCGTCCTGCTTGACGGCGACGATCCCGACCAGGTGGCCTTTGCGCTGGCGGATGGCGGCGAGTTGGACACGCTTCTGGTGCTGGTGAACGGTGATCCGCTGGGTCTGATGCGCGAGCATGGCCGCCGGTTCTACTTCGACCAGGATGCTGTGCTGGTGAAGCGCTTCGGTATCCGCAATGTGCCTGCCGTGGTGCAGCGCGCGGATCCCGTCATGCAGGTGGAAGAAATCGCGCTCGGCAAGGGCGGGGAGGTGCTGCAATGAACCTGCGCGCTCTGATCCTGGCCTTTGCCTTCGGCCTCGCCGCAACCCAAGCGGCAGCAATCTGCAACAAGCGGTTTCTGAACCCCATCACGGAAGTTTGCTGGGACTGCATCTTTCCTATCTCAATCGGCGGCCTGAGCCTGAGCTTCGGCGCCAGCCGCCCGGACACGAGAAACCAGACCTTCCCGCTCTGCGTCTGTCCGGGTGTGCCGCCCCGGCTTGGCCTGTCCATCGGTCTTTGGGAACCGGCCCGGCTGGTCGATGTAGCAAATGAACCCGGTTGCTTTGTGAACATGGGCTTTGACATGGATTTCGGGCTGCTGTCACTCGGTAAATCCTCTGCTACCCAGCAAAGCGGCGGCAGCACCGGGTCGCGCTGGCAGGCACATTATTACTTCTATCCGCTGATTTCCTGGCTTGGTGTGGTGGTCGATGGCCTCTGCCAGCAAAGCGCGCAGTTCGATGTTGCCTATATCTCGGAAATTGACCCGCTCTGGCAGGACGCGGAACTGAACAACCTGATCAATCCGGAGGCAATCCTGTTTGCCAATCCGATTGCCCAGGCGGCCTGCGCTGCGGATTGCACAAAGGCGTCGTCCGGCAACTTGCCGATGGATGCGCTGTTCTGGTGCACCGGCTGCGGCGGTTCGATCTACCCTATCCAGGGCGATGTCGCGGCTCATGTTGGCGGGGTGATGGCAAGCCAGGTGGTTGCAACCAAGATGGTAGCCCGGATGCACCGGCTGCTGATCGCACGGAAAACCGCGTCGGAAAGACCGCTTTGCCAGACCCAATCGCAGCCGGTGATCAAGAAAAGCCAGTACCGGATGCAGGTCACGCGCCCGCGCCCCAAAACCTCGGGCCGGTACGCCTGCGGCCCCATCGGCTTTTCAGCTCAATACGTGGATCGGCTGAGAGAGTTCCCCTTCAAAGGGGAATCCTTCGGCTGGCTGTTCTGGAGGAAGAGAAATTGCTGCGCACTCTGACTTTTGCACTGTCGGTTGGACTGGCGGCTGGATCCGCATTGGCTGTCACGTCCCTGCCCCTTGGCGCCCAGGAGGCTGGGGAAGGTGTGACCGAATACGCACCGGGCAGCACCGGGCGGATCACCGCGCCGCTGGCGACCATCGTTGACACCGCCAAACAGCAGGGCGAGGTGCTGCGGCAGACCCTGCGGCCGCTTGATGAGGCGGAAGGGGCCTTTTCTGACGTCGATTTCGACGGGCTGCGCACCCGCGCACTGTCGGATCCCCGTGTCAGGGCCTTGCTTGGTGCCGATGCCACCGGGGGAGCTGCCAGTGACGCGGAAGAAGTGCGGTACGACGGTGCCACCATCTTCTTGCTGGCCTCTTTCTCGATGCCCAAGGAGTCATTGCGGCAAATGATGGCTGAAGCCCGGAAATTCGGTCTGCCCATCGTGTTCCGCGGGTTCGTGAACAACTCGGTCTATGAAACTCAAGCAGCCTTGGAGGAGACGTTTGGCTCTCTGGATGATGCCGTGGGCTTTTCCATCGACCCTACAGTGTTCACCCGGTTCCGGGTCACGTCGGTGCCGCAGGTCATTGCCATGAGTGAAGCGGTCGATGTCTGCGAAACATCTGGTTGCGAAGCGGACCCTGTGCCGCTGCATGACCGAGTGGGCGGCAATGTTCCGGTCGAATTTGCCCTGCGCCTGATCGCGGAACAGGGGGAGGCCGGCGCTTCTGAAGCCCAGCGGCTGCTCTCCCAGCAGGAGGCCGCAGATGCTGAATAGATCTCTTTCCCTTGCCCTGATGGCCGTCCTGCTTGGCAGCGGCGCCTTTGCGCAATCCTTCATGGATCGCGCGGCGGCTGCAGCCGATGGGTCTGTCAATACGGGCAGCACCTTCCGGGATGAAACGATCAACGAGGTGGTGACGCCCTTTGAAACCTCCCGGCCGCCAGAGGCGGGCATGAGGCACACCACGTTCGAGGACCGCATTCTGGAAACCCGCGATGCGGACAATAACCAGGGCCGGGTTCTGCGCGCGACAGAAGACAGCGCGCTCATCCGTCCGGACATCGACATCGACGGGCAGGGGGAACTGTTCGATGACGCCAATTGGGCACATGAGAATGCAGAGGACATTGCCGGGCGGTATTTCAGCAGCGAAACCGGCAGCTGCACCACGCCGGAAGTTCCGGTTTCAGACGTGCGCGATGAGTTCTGCGAGAGCTTGCCTGCGCGGGAAGAAAAGACCTGCCGCCTGATCCGGAAAATCTGGGTGGACCGCACCGACACCTACCGCTGCGACAGGCGGGCCTCGAATTTCGTGCAGGTCTGCGAAAAGACCAATGAATATGAGTGCAAGGTCAACTCGAACCGGGCTGCCTGCATTCGCAGAAAAATCCGGATTACCGGCGGTGATGTAACCTGGAGCGGAAAAACCGCAACAATCAGCTTCCCGGCCGCCTCGCCAACCTCGAACGATGGCAGCAGCCATCTGAAAAAGCATAGATTTTCCATAGAGGTCTCAGACCGGTTTGCCCCGGATGAAGTCATCATGGAGCACGTTGAGGCCCGGGGCGTTCTGCAGGTTTTGGCCGGGAACACAGTTGTTGGCACGTTCTCCCGCACCCGTACCGGCCATTTCCTGAATGGCCGTGGCAATGCGTGCCCGGCCAATGACACAGACGGCTTGCTTGTCCCTATGGTGAAATTGGGACCTCCCAGCTTCAATCAAAATCAGCACTACAGGTGCTTCTGGGGACCGCCCTTCGGTGGCATGGGCGTGCAGCCTCTGGCGGCGATTATCAAGAAACCTCTGACAGATAGCGGCGCACTGCAGCCGCCGTCATCCGGTCCCGGCGTTTTCTCAAGCGGCTGGGATATGCCTGAAGGCCCTACTAACTGGCGGGCAAAAGTCTACAGGCTCATCGAGCATGGCAACGATAAAATTCTGCAGTGGTTCGAATGCCAACCGCTGGAGCATGAACTCTGCCATCAGATGCAGGTTCTTTCCCGGAGTGAAACCGTCTCCAAAGATGTGCTTCGGTTCATCAACCTGAATACTTATCCCCGGTCCCGCCCTGACAAAGGTCAGCGGTTCCGCAAGACCGACTTCACAGCCCGCGTAGTCTACGCCGGAGGGACATCCAATGGCGGTAGAGCCAAGATCACCATCAAGTTTGATGGCGCTTGCTGTGACAGCTTCAGAAACGTCGGAGAGGAGGTCTGCGAATGAACCGTCTTCTCCTTCTTCTCTTTGCCCTCCTGTTCTGGGCTGCCCCCGCCTCGGCCGAAATTACTTGCGGAGATACCGAATACAGCTGTGTGGAAACAGACACGGCGTCCACAGGTGGCATACGCCTCACCAGCTACTGTTCGCGCGAGGCAGGAACTCGCTCCTGCCGTGACAGCGCTCCGCTGGATGAATGCACCGCCACGCGCGCCAGTGTTAATTGCACCAGGACCAACCGCCGCTGCGTCGATTACCGCAACGGGGAATGCCGTCAGTGGCGGCTTACGTACTCCTGCCTGAATGAAGACGACGATATGAGCCCCGCGCGGCTTGTGAAAACCGAGTTCGGGCCGACGCAGGAGGAAATCATCAACCGCTGCGGCAGGTTTGAAGGCAACGAGGAATGCGAGCTGGTTGAGACCATCACCGAGGAGGGGGCGGAGGTCCGCGACATCAACCGCAAGAGCTTTTCCCGGAGCTGGTGGAAACGGAAGCGCGTCTACAGCTGCCTGTCCGTTGGCGAAGGCGACACCACTTGCGGGCCGCTGGAAAGCGATCCGACCTGCATCCTGCAGGGCAACACCTGTCTTGCCAGGCGTAATGGTGTCTGCACGAACCGGGAGTATCACTACCGCTGCGGTGTCTCTTCCGGGGATCTGGAAACCAGCTGCGAGCCGATCAACGTCTGTGTCGGTGACAACTGCATCGGGGTCGAGCAGGAAACCTCGGATGATTTCGGCAGATCTGCCGCCTGGCTGAACGTGCTGGCGCAAATGCAGGAAGAATACCGGGAACAGGCTGCCACCGATCCGAACGATGTGCGGTTCTTCCAGGGCACCACAATGACCTGCAGCAAGGCGCCGGGACGTAATTGCTGCGGGACCGGGGGTCTCTTTGGCGGCACCTGCCCGGAGTCTGCTGCGATCCTGCGGGACAAGCGGGAAGCAGGCGCGACCCATTTTGTCGGCGTCACCTGCCAGCAGAAGGTTTTGGGGGCCTGCGTCAAGAAGCGCTACCACTACTGCACCTACAATTCGAAATTCGGCCGGGTCTTCATCGAGGAGTTCAAGAAGCAGGTTGATCAGGGGTGGGGCACGCCGGGCACAGCGAACTGCGGCTATGTCACCATCGAAGATTTTGGGAATGTGGACATCGAGGAAATGGATCTGTCGCCGGTCTTCGGTGACATCATGAGCGATATTCAGGTTCCCGTCTCCGAAGACCTGCAGGACTTCTATGAAGACCGGTTCCCGTCGGCCGACAGCCAGGCGCAGGACGCATTCGAGGAGCTGGGCAAATGAACCGGCGCAGCTTCCTTCTGTCCAGCCTCACCGCAGCGGCGGCACCGGCATTTGCCGGTGCCCAGGAAAACCCCGGCGTCGGTGTGATCTTCATCGGGGCGTCCTGGTGCTCTTTCTGCAAATCCGCAGCGCCGGTGCTGGCGGCCATGACCCAGCCCGCCGGCATCCCGGTCCTCGTTGCCTCGCACGATGCGCGGCCGATCCCGCCGTTTGCAGAAGTGACCGATGCCAGAACGCACCCGGTTGCCGCGCAGATTTCCGAGTTCCCCACCACTTTGATCTACTCGCAGGCTGCCGGGGAAATCACAGGCCAGATTACCGGTTACCGCAATGCGCGCCACTACGCGCAGTCCGTGCGGGCCGCAGTTCTCGCCGCAGCCGGGAGGACAGGCTGATGCTGAAACCACTGACCCTTGCCGCACTTCTTGCCTCTGCAGCCTATCCCGCCAGCGCGGGCCTCATTTGCAATGGTGAAGAGGTGGACGGTTGGCACTTCTATTGCGATCCTGAACCTGAGCCGGAACCGGTCAAGCCGGAACCCGCACCGGAGCCGGAACAGGAAGCCAGGGAAGAACCACAGGAGCCGGAAGAACCGAAAGAGCTGACGGCCACTGAGGAGATCGAGGCGTTCCGGGAATATGCCGACGAGCTGAAGCACCGCGCCATTCTCGATCCGACGCCGGAAAACGTGCAGGCGTATATGGAGGTCAACAAGCAGATGGCGCAGCAGGCGGCGCGTTTCGCAGCCGTCTGGCAGCGCGTGCTGTTCGGATCGCCCCACCTCGATGCCAACACGCGCCGCCCGCTGACCCAGATGGGAACCAACATCTATCAGGACCAGCGCAATGCAGCGGAGCAGGCAGCGCTGCGCCGGGCGGCTCAAGAGGCCGGTCTGATCTTTGTCTATGACAACCCCGCGGACTGCCGCTTGTGCCTCGCGCAGGCGCAGATCCTCGACGGCATCCGCAATGCCTACGGCGTGGAAATTCTGGCGGTGTCCACCGATGGCAGCCCCATCGAATTTTTCCCAGACGCGGTTCAGGACGCGGGCCAGCTTGAGGCCCTTCAGCTCGCGGACAAGCCGCGCCCCTTCATAGCCATTGTCGATGCCGCCAGCGGGGAAACCCAGCTGATCGGAGGCGGACTGCTGACAGAAGATCAAATCCTGGAGCGCGTCTACGTGGTCCGGGAAGTGCCCATGGGCGAACGGTATCAGTGAAGGAGCAGGCAGAATGGCGTATTTCATCAGCAATATCCCAGTGGATCCGGCAACTGACGACGGCCAGAACCTCCTTGGCCGGGCGCATCAGGAACACAGCCGCATTACCTGCGGCTGCCGGAAACCGGCTCCGCAAATGTACGTGGCCTGCGTGAATGGTCGGTTCCTCCTGAAGCGGATGCCGGGCACCGGCGCGGAACACGCGCCCCGCTGCGAGTCTTTCTTGCCGCCTGAAGATCTCTCGGGCCTTGGACAGGTGCAGGGCAGCGCGATCAAGGAAGATCTGGACAGCGGAACCACGACGCTGAAGGTCGATTTCCCTTTGACCATGGGCAGCAAGCGTCCGGCACCGCCCGCGCCTTCAGGGAAAAAACCGACAGAGGCCAAGGCCAGCCCGCGCAAGCTCGGCCTGTCGAGCCTGCTGCAATACCTGTGGCATGAGGCCGACCTAGTGAAATGGACCCCGGCGATGCAGGGAAAACGCTGGTGGGGGCCGGTACAGCGTGCGCTTTTGAACGCGGCGGCCGGGAAATCCGCCAAGTCCAGAGACTTGCGGGATATCCTCTATGTTCCGGACTACTGGAAGGCGGAGCGGAAAGAAGAGAACGCGGCGCGCCGGGCTCAGCTTCTGCGCGGCCTTCAGCCGCCTGCGCGCGGCACGGCACCGCTTGGCCTCGTGGTGGCCGAATACAAAAGCCATGAAGCCACCGGCATGGGTGCGCGCTTCCTGTTCAAACACGCGCCGGATTGCGCCTTTTTCGCGGAAGAGGACCTGGTGCGGAAGTTTGAGAAGGTGTTTGCCGATCAGCTCATGCTCGCGGATGCCCTGGGTGACGTGCATGTGATGGTAATCGCCACCTTCAGCGTTGCCAAAGCCGGATACCCCGTTCTGCGGGAAATCGGCATGATGCTGGTTACTGCCAGCTGGATCCCGTTTGAAACCATCCGGGACTATCAGCTGATCCAGGCTCTGACAGAGAGCAGGCGCGCTTTCCTCAAATCCCAGCGGTTCACCCTCGACCATGAAACCCCGATTGCCTGCGCGGTGCTGACTGATCTGGAAAGTCCGGTATCGCTGTTCGTTGCTGATCCCGCCGCTGACACCAATGCAGTCGCGGCCCTGCGCGAAGTGGCTGCAGAAGGCACCTATCCTGCTTGGCTCTGGCTTGACGAGGACGCGATGCCGGATCTCCCGCAGCAAGGTTGCCTTGGGCCGGACAAGCAAGCCGCCGCCTCCGCAGGAGCCAAAATACAAGAGGCAGACAACAGCCATCAGCAGGAAGAGGCAGGCCAATGAAACGCAAACTTCTGAACCTTTTGACCGCGGCCGCGCTCCTTGCTGCAGGACCCGTCAGTGCAGACATCGGAAACGATCTCAAGAACTTCTGGGAGCGCACTGGCGGCGGTGTGAACGTCACAAAACCGACGGCCTATAAAGGCCAGCAGGCGGGCTATGCCACGCTTGGCTCCCTCTATCTGCGCACCCGGCCGCGCAACAGCCAGCTTGCAGCCATTCAACTGCCCTCCGTTCGCGCGGGGTGCGGCGGCATCGACATCTTCGGCGGCGCCTTCTCCTTCATCACCGAGGAGGAGCTTATCGCGCTCATGGAAGCGATTATGCAGAACGCCGCCGGTTTTGCATTCGAGCTGGCACTGGAAAGCCTGTCGCCTGCGGTGCAGGAAATCGTCGCCAAACTGCGGGATTTGATCCAGCAGGTGAACGCGGGAAACATCAATTCCTGCGAAGCAGGGCAACTGCTCACTGCCTCGCTCTGGCCTAAAATGGACGGGGCATCCCAGCACGTCTGCCAGACTATTGGCGGTTATACCGGCCGGTTTGCAGACCGCGTTGCCTCCCGCCACGGCTGCGGCACTGGCGGCCAGCATAACTCGACGCTGGGGCGCGCAAGCGGGGCCTTAGCTGAGCAAGTGCCAACTGATGTGAACTATGCGTGGCGTGCGGTGAAGAAAAACAACTTCCTTGCTTCCAATCCGCGCATCGCAGAATTCTTCATGACCCTCACGGGCACGATCATCACCGTGTCGCCTGAAGATGATGACGAAAGCCCGACGCACCGCACCATTCCGCCGCGTGCCCTATCGCCGGATGCTGCCAAATCCCTGGTTGAGGGCGGCGCCTACAAAAGCCTTCAGTGCGATGAAACAAATGACTGCCTGCACCCGGTTTTCAGAAACAGGACTATCGCTGCCCGCAATGCACTGTTTTCTGTTACGGCTGAAGCGATCCAGGGACTTTCGGATGCTATCAGCAACGATACCGCCCCACCGGACGAGGCCATTGCGCTCATCAACCTGACCACCATTCCGGTCTACAAGCACCTGGTTACGGCCAAGAGCTACAAATACGAGTTTGTCCAGGACGACATCAACTCGATGGCGGAGCTGGTCGCGGTCGATCTGGCAATTGCCTACATTGACGAGGGCATGAACGAGATCCTGAACTCGGCCGCCAACGTCGATATTGCCGGTGACATCAACCGGGAGTTTCAGGACACGGTACGCCAGACCAAAGGCGTGCTGCAGGACCTGCGGGCGTCTGCACAGCGGAAATACGCTGAAGCTCTGCGCAACCTGGAGCGTCTGAGCCTTGCCAGGGGTGAACTGGCTGCATCGTCCAACGCGATTTTCGGCAACATCATCAATCAGACCGGGGGGCAGTGATCTATGCCCGAACTCGAAATCCACACGGTTGGCGGCGGCTACTATCTCTATGACGTCTTCAACTACCTCGCAGCATTCACCGGCTCCGGGAACTTTGAGGCGCTGATCTATGGCGGGATCGTCATGGGCGTGCTGGCTGCAAGCCTCCATCTTGCGATCTTCGGCGCTGCGCGGCAGGCGGTGACCTATTTTATCGGCGTCCTGCTGGTGGTCACCGTCGGCCTCGGCCCCAGGGCTCGGGTGATCATCATGGATTCCACTGTGCCTCTTGGCATCTACGGAACCGTGGACAATGTGCCGTGGTCCGTGGCCTGGGTCGGGTCGCTGACATCGAGGGCCAGCGCCTCGCTTACCGATGTGATGGAAACGCTGCTCGCTGCGCCGGATAACTTGACCTACCAGAAATCCGGAATGCTCTTTGGCTCCACCATTCTGAGCCAGGCCGCCCGCTGGCGCTCGGTTACGCCGGTTGTTCAGGAAACCCTCGTGAACTTCATGGAAAATTGCATGGTCGATGGCTCAAACATCGGCATTGTCGATGTGGGCGAGCTGGGGCAGGCAGGCAACCTGGTCAACTACATCGGCGCCAATGTCCCGCAATCGCTGGCCTACTATGATCCGGTTCTTGAAGAAACCACGACCTGTGCGGACGGCTGGCCGCAGATCAGTAACCGCCTCAACAATGAAGTGCAGAACGTCCTTTACCAGAAGGCCGCAGCGATGGACCAAAGCCACTTTGCGGCAGATCCCGCGTTGTCGGCGGCCGATATGCGGAGGACGCTCAATCAGTTTCAGAACTTCATCGGCATGACCTCGGCCGGCGCTCAGGCAACTATCCGGCAAACCATGCTGGTCAATTCGCTGGACGGCGCGGTGCAGCGGCTGATTGCTTCCTCGGGAAACAACGCGGCCATGACCGCCTATCAGGCCGCACGGACAGAAGCCCAGACCACGGCCAGCTACAGCGCCGTGGGGATTTCGGCCCTGAAATGGGTGCCGCTCCTGAAGATAGTCTTTGAATCGCTCTATTATGCAGCCTTCCCGCTGGCGATGGTCATGATGATGACGCCCTTGGTGTGGAACGTCATGAAAGGCTATTTCGGCGGCTTCCTCTGGCTGGCTGCGTGGGATCCGCTTTCCGCCATCCTGCATTCCATCGTCATGAAAGCCAGCTCCGGTTACTACCGTGAAGCAATGGGCTCTTTCAGCACAGGGGCTCTCGACTATTCCCTGACCTTCGCCAATTACCTCGGCGTCCGCGCGGTCGAACAGGACGTGGGCACTGTCGCCGGCTACCTGATGATGTCGGTGCCCTTTGTTTCCACCGTGATCCTGTTCGGCGCGAGCCGCATGGCTGGCCTGGCGACGTCGATGCTGAACGTGGGGCAGGGGGCTGCAATTGAATCGGGCCGCGAAGCAGCCACCGGCAATATCTCCCTATCCAATGCCAGCATGAACAATTTCGCGGCCAACAAGTGGAATACCTCCGCCGTGCGGGATGCGGGGGCATCCACCGTCCGGATGGCAAATGGCGCGATGCGGACCGTGAACGCAGATGGATCTTCGACCTTTGCGACCGGCACTGCCCAATCGACCGGCGGCATGTCGGCGCGGGTGGGCCAGACCATCCGGGAAGAAGTTTCTGACCGGAAGGAATCCGCAATCCGTAACGCCAACTCCTTGCGCGACGAATGGAGCACAGCGCTCAACCAGACCGCCGCGAATTATGCGAACTTCGGCCGGTCTCTGACCAACGGCACCAGCGCGGTCAGCGACAGCTCTACCTCACAGAGCCATAGGTGGACGGAAGAGGCGCGCGAAGCGCATACAGCGGTGGAGAACTTCGCCAAAGAACACGGTATTTCCGTCGATGCCGCTTACAAGGTGGCGTTGTCTGCAAGCACCCCAGGCGGCACTGTCCTCGGAGCACAAGGCAGTATCAATGGGACGGGTCTTGATAGTGACTCCTATCGTCGTGTTGCGTCTGCCGCGCGGGACTCGGGACTGACGGAAACTGTTGCCAACTACGGCGATGCGGTAAAGTCGATCCGGGCCAGCGAGCACAGCAGTCTGACCAATACCGAAGACGGCGGCGAGCGTTGGAGCATCGACAATGTGCAACGTAAGGGCAACGCTTATGCGGAGGCTCGGGAAGAGGCCGAAACCTTGGCCTCGGCCGAAAGCAATCTCTATTCGCATGGGATCAGCTATGATGGTCAGCTGACCGACGCGGTAATTGGCGAATGGCGCGAAGCCGGATACAGCGAAAACCAGATCTCCGGCTTCCTCAACCCTAAGTCCACTGCTGGCGTGAAGGCCCAGGAGGCTGCCGTGGAGAAAGTCTTGCCCGGGTTGCTTCAGGAGCTTGGCCTGGACCGGCCAAACCCGGGATTGGCGGAGGCTCATACTCTCTCTCGCCCGAAAGAGGAAATCACCACCCAGCGCCTGCCATCGAGCGGCATGGATCATCATAAAGAATTTGGCCGGATCACTGAGGCCACCGGCAAGGTTCAGGGTGCCATCGAAGGCCGCCGGACAGCATTGTCCGAGCAGGCAACCTCCAAGGCCACAGAAAACGAAAGGGCTGTGGTGGACGGTCAGGACTTTGGGGTAGTGCCGGGGGCTGTCGTCAAGGTTGGAACAACTGTCATGGACGTTGCTGACAGTGCAATGGATGCCGTGGGGGAAATTTCCTCTGCCATCACCGGCACGCCTCAGCTTTCGAACTATGACCGTGACGTGATGATCCGGACCATCGCCGGAGAGGCAGGACGGGAAGGCGAAGCAGGCCAGGCGGCAGTCGCGCATGTGATCATGAACCGGGTTGCGGATGAGCGCTGGGGAGACAATCCGGCCGAGGTCAGCCTGCAGCTCAAACAATTCTCCGCCTGGAACAACGGGGTTGGCGGAAACAGCCTGCCCACAAATCTCGAAGAAGGCAGCGCTGAATACGAGCGGATCGGCCGGATTGTCGATGGCGTTGCCGCCGGACAGATCCCCGACGTGACCGGCGGTGCCACCCATTACTATTCGCCCAAGGGCATGGAAGCACATGTGGCCGCCGGCGAACAAAGCAATTCGGTGCCCACCTGGCTCGGCAGAGAGTCACAGGCGCGCGGGCACCAGAATGTTCAGATCGGCGGCCATATCTTTACCGGCCTCACGAGGGAAAGCGAATGATGCTAGTGCCGACGGTTGTAGTCCGAGTAACCGCCATACAGACCCCGCGAGTCGATCAAATCGGGTTCGGGGTCGTAAGTTCCGCCGCTGTTCCGCAGCAGCCAGACTACGAACCAAGCCGTACCTGCCAGTCCATAGGCCAGGAACAGGCCCTCGAACGGGCTGAAGGTCAGCAGAACAAAGCCCACGGCGTAGGCGATTTCTTTCCAATATTTCGTCATCAGGCGTCGCATAGGACTTCTCCTTTAGGGCGAACAAGCATAGCAAAACACTCCTAATCGAGCAATGAAACCGCAGCAATTCGAAGAACAGAAAGGAAACAGGCAATGATTTTGAGCAACACAACATGGGGCAAGGCAGTTTTGGCGGCAGCAGTGGGTCTCACCATGACCACGGCCCCTGCTGCCGCTGAAACGCCGCAGACCGATTTCGAGTTTGATCAGCGTGTGCGTGCCGCACTTCTTCGCAATCCGGACATCATCCTGGAAGTGTTCGCTCTGCTTGAAGCAAAGGAAGAAGCCGCCAAAGCCGTGAAAGACCAGGAGTTGATCGCCAAGGTGGCCGATGAGCTGTTTGAAGGGTTCGATCCGGCAAAGCCGATCCTGGTGGAGTTTCAGGACTACAACTGCGGGTACTGCCGCCGGGCGCACCCCGTTGTCGCCTCGCTGAAGGAAACCATGCCGAACCTTCAGCTGGTAATCATGGAAACCCCAGTCCTGGGCAAGGAATCTGAGTTCACCGCCAAGGTGGCACTGGCGCTGAAAGCGCTGAAGGGCGTGGATGCCTACCGCGAATTTTCCGATGCCATGATGTCGGTGCAGGGCAAGGCCAGTGCAGCCACCACCATCCGCACGCTGGCGGAGCTGGGGCATGTTCCGGAAGAAATCACCGCCGCGGTGAGTGAAGGCATCGGCGCAGATGACCTGGAAAAGGCCAAGCGCCTGGCCGCTGCACTCGGCGCGACCGGCACGCCGTATTTTGTGGGTCCCGGCGGCATCATCCGCGGCGCGGCACCGGCCGACCGGCTTCAGGCAATCACAACTGCGCCGGAAACCGGTGAATCCGCTGCGAACTGAGAATGGTGTCGCGGCGGGCCATGGCAGCAATACCTCTGCAAAGGATGAGGCCCACAGCCGGGCATAGCAAAGCCCACCGCTGACAAACAGGTGACGCAAAAAGGCCCATGAGTAAAGGCGGGCCGCACATTTCGAGAAGGGAAATTCGAGTGAAAACGATCAAGCGAGCAGTTGCAGTTGCGGGCCTGATGGGGCTGGCCGGGTGCATGGGTAACACCTCTCAGACCTCGGCCAATATCATGGGGCTGCAGTCCATGGCAGGCGTCCAGCGCGCGGCCCAGGCCCAGCCCTCGGAACAGGATCTCGCGATGAGCTGCAATGAGGTGCAGACCGAGTTGAACACGCTCTACGCGCGCAGCGAGGCCATCAACAAGGCCGAACGGAAACGGGAGCGCAAAGCCAACCTGACCGGCGGCCTCATGGAGGCGGGTTTGTCCGTCCTCGGTGCCGGTGCCATCGCCAGCGCGGGATCCGCCCAGTCAATTTCCAACGTGGGCACGGCCACCGCTGTAGCCGGCACCGCGGCCAGCGGCGTGCGCGGATCCGGCGGCCCTGACGCCCAAACCTACAGTACGGCGCTAGCGATCGCAGAACGCAGCGCGCTCCTGGAGCGCGTCAAACTCGCCAACGGCTGCTGAAGCCCGCGCAACAGTCTCCCGGAGAAGAGGAAACCACGAGCATGAAACTCAAGCACTTTATCCCCGCCATCTTTGCCGCAACGGCGCTTTCCGGCTGCCTGAATGACGGCTCTGTACCGGACAAACACGCAATCACCTTCGAGAAACCTGTTCCGGCTGGCGGGCCTTCCAAAGCCCAAAGCATGGCAGCCCTGCGACAATGGCTGGTTGCAAATGTCCCGGAAGGCGACACCGCAAAGGATGTGAGCGTGGGACCGGTCCGCTATGCGGCCGTCCTGTGGCCATTCCCGGAAAAGGATTTCTTCGTCTGCGCCCGGTTCACCGCCAAAAACCGTTTCGGCACATACGAGCCGCCGCAAAACGCCCTGATGACCATGCGCGTCTATGACCCTGCAATAGGCTGGGAACCGGCGCTGGTCAAAGGCGTGGAGCACGATGCGTACCGGCAATACTGCATCAGTCAGCCGCACGCTTAGCAGGCGCAATTTAGGTCAGATAGCCTGACTTATTTAACATAAACAGGATTATGGTGCGGAGCGCTGTACGCGCAAAGCTAAACTGTCACCCTTTAGCAATTCAGGAATGTCACTCTCGCCTGCCATGAGAACAGGCAGCGGGAGCAGACATGGGATGGGTAACGATGAGCGAGCGCGAACTGAACCGCGTGGAGGTTTTGGCGCAGATCGATGACGGCCGGCTGACGGTTGCAAATGGAGCGAACATGCTGGGCCTGACGCGCCGCCAAGTGTTCCGGCTGCTGAAGCGGTACCGGACCGAAGGCGCCGCAGCGATCCGGCACAAGGCGCGCGGCAAGCCTCCGAACAACCGCATCCATAATGCCAAGCGCGATTTTGCTCTGGCTTTGATCCGGGAGAACTATGCGGATTTTGGGCCGACACTGGCATCCGAGATGCTGGCAGAGAACCATGGATTCAAAGTGTCGCGCGAGACCGTGCGCAAGTGGATGGCCGAAGATGGCCTCTGGTTGTCCCGCAAACAGCGCCGGACATTCCACCAGCCGCGGCTGCGCCGGGAATGCTTTGGCGAGCTGATCCAGATCGACGGTTCGGACCATCACTGGTTCGAAGACCGCGGCCCGCGCTGCACTCTGCTGGTGTTCATCGATGATGCGACCAGCACGCTGATGGAACTTCGTTTCGTTACATCTGAAAGTACGTTCAGCTACTTTGAGGCACTGGAGCACTATCTGCTCAAACACGGCCGCCCGGTGGCCTTCTATTCGGACAAGCACACCGTGTTCCGCGTGCCCAACCAGGCGGCGAAGTCCGGCTATGGGATGACCCAGTTCGGCCGGGCTCTGAATGAGATGAATATCGAGATCCTCTGCGCCAACTCAAGCCAGGCGAAGGGTCGCGTGGAACGCGCCAACCGCACATTGCAGGATCGGCTGGTGAAGGAGCTGCGGCTGGCCGGCATCACTGACATAGAGACTGCCAATGCGTTCCTTTCCGGTTTCATGGAACGGTACAACGCTAAGTTCGCCAAGCCGCCAGCCCGCCCGAACAATCTGCACCGGCCCCTGAACGCCGAGCCGGACCGGCTGCGGGATATCCTTTGTTTCCGCGATGAGCGCTATGTCAGCCGTCAGCTGGCCTTCTCCTACGACCGGCAGCGGATCATCCTCGAAGAGAACGAAGTGACCCGCGGGCTGCCGGGCAAATACGTTGACAGCTTCGAATTCGCGGACGGGCGGCTGGAGTTCCGCTGGAAGGGGATCCAGCTCCCCTACTCGGCTTTCGACAAGGATCAGCGCGTCACCCATGCCGCCATTACGGAGAACAAGCGCCTCAGCGCCGTGCTGGAGTTCATCAAAGCCGAACAGGATAAGGCCCCGCCGAAGAAGCGCCGCGCCGGGAAACAGCGCACGCGCTATCAGCCGTCGGGAAGGCGCAACGACGGCTGGAATACACTGGCAGACCGCAAGGCCAAGGCAAATCGCGCAGCCAGCCAGGGCTCCTATATTTGAGGTCTGCGCCCTGTCAGGCTGCGCTCCCGTCGGCGCCACTGGTGACATTCCTGCTTTGCGCAGCCGGTGACATTTCTGGATGGTTGCAACAAGCGCTCACAGCGGCCCAGGAGGCATCCGGGCCGCGGCACCCAGGCTAACCGCCTACACAAAAAAGGACAGACTTGGGTGTCTGCACATGGCCCGGGCCCTGGAGACGCTGGACCAGACCCTCAGCCGCCTCGAGAAGGGCGAGATCAGCGCCATCGAGGCGATCGACGAGTTGTTGACCGAAGAACTGAACCTGCGGGAAGGCCGCCGGATCGGTGTTGGGCTGCGCACAGCGCGCCTCACCCCGATAAAGACGCTGGAAAGCTTCGACTTCTCGTTCCAGCCATCACTGGACCGGCACCGGATCATGGCGCTGGCCCAGCTGGAGTTCATCCAGCGAGCAGAGGTGCTGCACTTCCTTGGCCCGCCGGGAACAGGTAAAAGCCACCTCGCCACGGCCATCGGTGTTGCCGCTGTCAAGGCAGGGCGCAGTGTTTATCGCTGCACCTTGGCCGAGCTGATTGAGGCGCTGTCCAAGGCTGAGCGAGAGGGCCGCCTGGTTGAGAAGCTGCGGTTCTACGCCCGTGCGTCTCTGCTGATTGTCGATGAAATCGGCTACCTTCCCATCACCAGCGGCGGCGCCAACCTGTTCTTCCAGCTGGTCAACGCGCGATACGAAAAAGGGGCGATGATCCTGACGTCAAACCGCGGCTTTGCCGAATGGGGTGAAGTCTTTGGGGACCCCGTGGTCGCAACCGCACTGCTGGACCGCCTGTTGCACCATGCCGTCGTGGTCCAGATCGAGGGTGCCAGCTACCGGTTGCGCCAACATGCTGACCTGATCCCCGAGCACACCCGCGCCCATGCCAACATTGCACCGCCGCCCCCGCCTAAACGGCGCGGACGGCCACCAAAAAACGGAGGTGCCGGTCACCATCCCGGCTGACCGCCGAACCCGCGAGGTGGGGAAATTTGCGCCAGCACTTCCGGGGAAATTCAATCCAGCATTTACACGCCAGCCCTTCCGCGTCTGAGGCATCCGACTTGTTGGGCCGCGCCGAGAGGCTCTTATGTGCCTTGCGGGCGTCGATACAGATCGCTCGCAATCCCATCCGTGTCAGGCCACGCTGCAGCCAAATCGAGAGCTGGCCACTCTCATGCACGACCCGGTGCGGTGTCAGCGAACGGTTGCAAAACCAGCCCGCCACGCCTTCGGGGTCAGCAGGGCAAGCGCCGCGCGCGATGACCCTGCCATCCCCGTCCACGACACAGATCGAAATTTCTTTTAGCGATACGTCCAATCCAGCATAATGTTCCAAGGTCGTTCTCCTCGCGGCATTTATCCATGAGGCCAACATACCGGACCTCGTTCGCCCCCGGAGAGCGGCCGCCGCAATCACACTATGTTTTTCTATACGGGCCGCGGCGCATCGGTGGCGTTCGTGCGCAACCCGGCCCGAGTTGAATAACCTTCAACCTTCCAGACATTCGCTGCAGGAGCAGCCTGCACATCAACCTGAGGCCGCTTCGCGCAGAAAGCAGACTTTGCAAAATCTGTTCACCTTCGGGAAGGCAAGCGGCGAAGTCTCACTTCGCTCTTCGCGATAAAAGCCCTCCTAACGGAGAGGTATCCTAGCAATCCCAAGACGAAAATGCCGCGTAGGCAGTTTACCTCTTCAACCAGAAGGCACATTCATCTTAAGGTCCGGCAATAGGACGTGCATTGAGTTGAACTGTAGGATTGGATTTTGAGTTGTTGGCATACAGGGGGAAAGTTCCACTCAAAGATGAGACCGAACTGACGGCACACTTGGCAACGCTGTTGCGAATGGAAAATGTTGGCGTCTTGCTCGGCGCTGGAGCTTCCGTCGGCTGTGGCGGTAAGACTATGGCCGATCTGTGGAAAGACTTCACTTCGACCTCACCAGATGAGTATCGCTGGCTATACGAGAATAATTTTTGCCCAAAACCAATGATGCCACCGCCCGGTGCACCTTTGTCCACCCCTCCTAACGTGGAAAAGCTCTTGGACACTTTGGCGATAGCAATCGTTGAGTGGGAAAGGTCGTGTGCAAGCGAGTTGGATCAAGGAAAAAAAGCACGGGCGGCAATCTATCGAGCGTTGGTCAGAGCGTCCTTTATGGACGAAGGCTGGTGGAATACTCCAGAGGGCGTCTCGCACAGCGAGGACAAGCTGTCCTCGCACCGGCTACTTTTGCAGCGACTAACGTCCGCCAGACAGCCAGGACAATCGTCTCCTTGGCTGTTCACCACCAACTATGACCTCGCCATTGAATGGGCGGCCGACTCAATTGACATGAACGTCATCAATGGCTTTTTGGGTCTCCATTCTCGCCGCTTCACACCTCAGAGCTTTGATCTGGGGTTTCGGAATGTTCAGGCAAAGGGAGAGGCGCAATTTGGGTCCTACAATGTCTATTTGGCTAAGCTCCATGGCTCTCTGACATGGAAGGAAGTTTGCGGGCAGTACTATGAAATTCAAGCGACTGAAGCGCAGGGGGAAATCCAGTCCTTCGTAAAAGGCGACACAGATAAGCTTGCCTTTACAGTTCTCCCTAGCGCCGCGAAGTACATTCAAACTGTTGGCTTCGTGCTAGGGGAGCTGTTTCGCAGATACTCTGAGTTTCTATCTCGTCCACAGTCTGCGCTTTTAGTGTCAGGGTATGGCTTTGGAGATGAGCATATCAACAGGTTACTTTTGTCAGCGTTGCTCAACCCGACTTTCCAGTTGGTTGTCTATCTCCCCGAGTTTTCCGGGTTGGAAGACGTGTCTAAACTTCCAACAGCGGCGCAAAAACTGCTTTCTCTACAAAGCCCGCGCGTAACATTCGTAGGCGGTGGTGGGGATGCCTATTTTGGGAGCTTTGTCGAACACCTTCCTGAACCATCGATCTACAACGAAGACCTTCGCCAGCTTCAAGAAAGGCTAAAGGCACTTGATGCAGCCACGAACCCAAGTGAAGGTGGTTCATCGTGATCGGTCGTTCACCAATCGGGTATGTAGTTCGGATTGACGGATCGGAAATCACTCTAAACGTCTTGGATCACCACCGGGGGATGGTCGCAGGGCATTCTCACGGTGTGTCGATGGTTGCGGAGATTGGCAGCCTTTTGGGTATTGATGCGGGCGACCGCTTGCTGTTGCTTCGGGTTCGTTCGATCAGTTTTGCTGAACCAAATGAGGTTCATCGCCGATCCATGGGAAAAAGCTCGCTTTCGGCTGAACCCCTTCGCCATGTTGTTGGCATTGTCGTGGGAAAACTCACCCGAAAAACCGGTGAACTCGAATTTGTGTCTGACTCACTGTCTACCCCCGCTTTAGGGGCAATGGTCTATCCACTGATCGCGGATGAGGAAAAGGCAGTTCTTGGTCGCGACGACAACGCGCCTACATCGATTCACTTGGGAAATGAGTTACGCGGCGGCGCACCGGTCCACGTGGACATTCAAAGCCTGATAAGCAAACACGTAGCCGTTCTCGGTAGTTCAGGACAGGGAAAAAGCTGTTTTACAGCCGCTATACTCCAACAAATTGTTAAACTTCCGGGCTCTCGGACAGTCATATTTGATATCAACGGTGAGTATGAGCAGGCCTTCTCAGAAAACGTAGAGCCGGGTTGGGTCAGAACAACAAAGCTCGGAGAGGGCGGCCTGAAAATTCCCTACTTTGCGCTTGGGCGGCACGGCCTCCAAAGGCTCCTAATGCCAAGCGAAAAGACGCAAAGGCCAGCGCTGATGTTCGCCTTGGAATCACTCAATCGGGTCAAATGGATCGATGCCGGTAGTGGTGTCGGAATAAAGACTGATACCACACCATTCTTGTTCGATGACTGTCGAAGCGGAAATGCAACGCAAGCACAGCAGCGGATTTCGGCACTACAGGACAAGACTGCGGCAGAAGTGTCCGTGTGGCCCCCAATGAAAGCTCTGGGGCCATTAGTTGCGGAAAGCTATTCGCTGACAAACGGCAGGAATGGCTGGGAACGAAACGCGTTTCAATATGGCAATGTTGCCCCGCTGGTAAACCGCATCCACAGGTTCGTTGAAGACCCAATGTTTTCAGCCGTTGTTGATACGGATGGAGAGCCCCGTAGTGCACCGCTCAACTGGCGGCGCGAGGCCACTGAGTTAGTGGCAAACATATTCGGCGATAAGAACTCTGACTGGAGGGTACATATTGTTGATCTTCGCCGTGTGGCCCATGACTTGATGCCGTTTATTCTTGGTTCATTGCTAGAACTGTTCGCGTTTGAGATTTTCGAGCGAGGCCAAGATGAGAAGGTTCCCACTCTTTTGGTGTTGGAGGAAGCACACCACTATTTAAGATCCGTGGGTGTCGGGGAAAGCGACACCGGAAGTTCCTTGGCCTATGAACGACTGGCAAAGGAAGGCCGGAAATTTGGATTGGCGCTTTGGCTGAGCACTCAACGTCCATCGGAGATATCTCAAACCGTTCTTTCCCAATGCGGCAATTGGGTCTCATTCCGGCTGGCATCGGATAGAGACTTGGCGGCAGTTCAAGCATCGAGCGAATGGGCGGACAAACGAGATGTCAAAAGAATTTCTGGACTTGCACGGCAGAACGCTGTTGCTTTTGGTGAGAGCCTCAGAATGCCAGTGACCCTTGTTTCGCCGATTGCGTCACCCACCCCAAAATCAAACGATGCTGCATTTGATAAATGGGCGGAACCCGACGTTTTTGGATAAAGTCCTCCGTGACTTTTTTCGTCGGGTGCTGCGACCGTTCAAGCGCTGTTTGTCGCTTTACTGGTTCTCAGAATCTTAGCTTTCTAATTCTGACAGAAGCTATACTGGGTGGCAAAAGTAGACGCGTAACGTAAGCGCCCGATTTTTACCGCAGCGGTTGATTGTTGACGCGGGCGATGATGCCGGGCTCAGCGACGAAGTCTTCGAGGAAGCTGTGCCATGCCTCAACGGACACTCGTGCTGATGCCAGCATGTCGCGCAATTCGTCGATGCCCTCGTCGGTCAGCGCCGTAATGTAGTCGTCCCGTCCGATGTGGACGCTGACGATGTTGCCGTAGGAGAGGTTGTCGTCGTTGCTGACGATGGCCTCGAGAAGTCCAGGATCCTCGCCCAGCAGGCTGGCGACATGGGCGATGGAGCAGACGTAGGTCGTCGCTGCCATCACGCAGCCTCGCTGCGGCTCTGATCTGCCGGCTTCCAGTTCCAAGGGAGCAATTCGGCCAGCCGGTTGACCATGTGATCGTGGATACGGTCCAAGACATCTGCGAGGTAGGCCTGCGGATCGAGGCCGTTCATCTTTGCCGTCTCGATGACGGTCATGGCGCGGGCGAGCGTTTCACCGCCGGTATCCGAACCCGCGAATAGCCAGTTCCGCCTGCCAACGCCAATGGGCCGCAGCGCGCGCTCGGCGGGATTGTTGTCGATGGCCACGCGCCCGTCCTCCAGAAACAGCGTGAATGAAGCCCAACGGCTCAGCCCGTAGCGGAACGCCTTGGCCAGATCACTCTTACCGGGAATACGGGTGAGCTGCCTTTCGGCCCAGTCCCGGAACGCATCAACCTTGGGCTTGCTTTCCTTTTGGCGCACGGCCAGCCGCAGTTCGGCAGGCTTGCCGCTGATTTCTCGTTCGATGTCGTAGAGCTTGCCGATACGGTCGAGCGCCTCGCGCGCGATTGCGGATTTCGTCGCGGTCCAGACATCGTGAAAGTCGCGGCGAAGATGCGCCCAGCACGCGGCCTCCCGGAACTGGCTCTTGCCGTCCAGGTCCGCGGCATAGAGCTTGGCATACCCCTTGTAGCCATCAGCCTGGAGAATGCCGCTGGTCTCGCCAAGATGGGCGAGGACATGCTCTTCCTTCCAGTCCGGGGCAAAGTGATAGACCGCACCGGGCGGGGCCGTGCCCGCCCATGGGCGCTGATCCCGGACATAGGCCCAGATCCGGCCTTTCTTGACGCCCTTTCCGAGCCCCTTGTCGCGGCGGCCGCGATCGAGAACCCGGATGGGCGTGTCATCTGCGTGCAGAAGATTGCTGGCCATGATCTCGGCCTCGATCTTCTCGATCAGCGGCGCCAGCGCCTTCATTGCCCCGCCGCACCAGTCGACCAGGGTCGTGTCCGGGATGTCTGCCCCCATGCGGGCGAAGATCTCGTTCTGACGATACAACGGCACGTGGTCGTCGAACTTCGAGGTCAGCACATAAGCCAGAAGGTTCGGGCCCGCCATGCTCCGTGGGATCGGACGGCTGGGTGCCGGGCTTTGAACCATACGCTCGCAGCGCCGGCAGGATTTCTTGATACGCGCGATCTCGATGACCTTCAGCTGGGCTGCAATCATGTCGATCAGCTCGCTGACATCCTCCCCGACCACACGCAGATCGCCCCCGCAATCCGGGCAACTGTCGCCGGGGTCAAGCTCGCGGCGTTCGCGCGGCGTGTCCTGCGACACCTTCGGACGGCGGCGCCTCGACTCCCGCGGTTCGGCTGGTTCCGGGGTCTGGTTGTCCGTCTCCGGCTCATCGTCGCCCTCCGGCGGCAGTTCATCCGCCTCGGCGAGCGCAACCTGCAGGTCCTCCAGCGCCAGTTCCAGTTGCTCGATCTCCCGCTCGATCTTTTCCGAACTGGAGCCGAATTTCTGCTTCTGCAATCTGGCAATCCGGACGCGCAGCGCCTGAACCAGCAGATCATGCGCCCGCAAACTGGCGGACATCTTCTGGTTTTCCGCCTGCAACGCGGCGATCATCGCCTTCAGAACGGCGGGATCATTGGGGAGAGGCGTGGCTTCTACGGACATGGTGGTGGATACCATTCTCCAAGGTCGGACGCCATAAAAACAAACGATTCCAGGGAGATAAATCAGCCCGTCCGGGCTGGTGGCGCGCCCCAATCCGGCCTGCGCCAGTCGATCCCCTCCCAGAGCATGGCCAATTGAGCGGCGGTCAGACGCACGCTGCCATCCGTCGCCGCAGGCCATGGGAAACGACCCTTCTCCAGGACTTTGTAATACAGGCAAAAGCCCTGGCCATCCCAATACAGAAGCTTCACCCTGTCGCCGCGGCGCCCTCGAAACGCGAACACGGCACCGTTCGATGGCCGCTGCCTCAAGACATCCTGCGCGATCGCTGAAAGCCCCGCGATACCTTTGCGCATATCAGTGTGACCGCAGGCCAGGTAAACGCGAATGCCGGTTCCCGGGCCGATCATGCCGCCTCCACCGCCTGGATCAAACGGGTCAGCACCGCCGCATCCACATGGGCATCGACCCGCAAGCTGCGACCATTGCGTAGAACCACCTCAATCAACGCCAAGCTCGCTTCAGGGGCGCACGCTTCCTGCGGTTCCGGCGGCGACGTAATATCGACGGGCAGGAATAGCGTCGCGTCGTCTGGCGTCAGAAGCCCCTTCCTCCTCAGCTCGTATCGCCAGGCATAGATCTGCTGCCGCCTGATCTCGTGGCGCTGTGCGACCTGCGACACGGTCGCGCCGTTCACCCCGACCGAAAGCACAATCGCCAACTTCTCGTCGTCACTCCAGCGGCGCCGACGCTCCAAGCCAAGAATTTCGCCCCGCACAGCTGCCTCCCTCCCTGTAGGAGACGTCATTAAAGACGTCTTTATGGACGTTTCTTACCAATCTCCAGGACACACGAGCAGGCGGTTCAAATCGGGCGGTTACCGCGTAACCTTGAGCTCAACGGCAGCTTTGGGCTGGGTGCAGCCGATCCGCCCCATGCGGTCCGATCCGATGACTGGTGCTGTTTGCGAGCTCCTCCCCGATTAGGCTGGTGCCTCGCTCTGCAGGTGGTTGCTATGAAATCTTTGGAGATCAGTCAGTTCCGACCGCAACACTGCTTGTATTTGCGGCCCGATCCGCAGGAGCACGGATCGTTTCGACCTGGTCGAGGACTAGCCTTGAACGGCATGCCGGAAAGATTTTCAGGCTCAGGGCGGGAAAGTTCAGGGCGTGACTGGTGCAGTATTGTCGCAACGCAGTTCGGGATCAGATCGGGGGCTTCAAGGTCGATCTGGTCAATTTCGTCGTCCGTGAACTTGCTTTGACCAGTGTAGATGTCCTGTAACGCCATCAAGAAGATCATCGTAGCCCGCGTCTCTTCGTCGGCCTGATCGAGCAGGCGTTCCCAAGCTTTCGGCCGCAGGCCCATGGAGCGGGTGAAGCCATCGACCCAAGGCTCCCACATCGTCTCGTCGCTGTTGGGATCAACCTCGTAGACAGGCTCGATCCAAAACGAGCGGGACATCGCCTCGGCCACCGAATTGTAATGCGCCATGACAGCACCGATCGTTTCTTCTGCGGCTTTCTGGTCAGGAAAATGTGCTTCGCCGGTCTCGCCCCAGACATGGGGCAGCCATTCCGAGGGCGGGATCATGTCACTACAAGCAAGAATGCCGGTCACGTAGCCATCAAATTCGCTAAGCGACATAGGCATGTTTTCGACGGGCAGCGCATGCAGCAGCGCGTTGAGGCGATCAAGCTCTTGATGTGATTGGCCCATGAAACTTCTCCCGGCGATGTCGGGAATTTTTAGCTGCGGGACTGACAATTCGCAACTATCGCAATGCCGGATGCGGGCTGCGAACCGTCGACTGCACTCGCGGCACCCCATCGTCGCGGCAACGTCACCTGTGAGCTCGAATGCCAACTTCCCCTGGGCATTGAAGAGCGGTTCAGACCCACCATTGGTCGATGGCTGCGATCTCCTCGTCAGTCCATCCGAAATGATGGGCGAACTCGTGAATAACAACATGCGCGATCAACTGGTTCAGCTCGACATCACCGCGGTCGCGCCATTCCGCCAGGATCGGCTGGCGGAAGAGCCAGACAACATCCGGAGATGGCGCCAGGTCGAGAACCGATTTCTCGGTCATAGGTATTCCCTCGTAGAGCCCTGTCAGTTCATATGGATCTGCAAAACCAAGTTCGTCCAGCATGGCCGGCGCAGGCCATTCGGCAATGCGCAGAATGACGTTATCTGCAGCTGGCCTGAAGGCCCTCGGCAGGGAAGCTATAGTGGCGCGAGCGATCTTCTCGAAATGGTCAAGGTCGTGGTGCATGCGTTGTAATTGGTTTCTCTGAAAGGTGTAGTGAACCGCCAAGCCGGAGAGGGCAGTTCATACGCCTGGTGCGATCAGCAGCCTCCGGCCCCAAATCGGACTGCGACGGATACCGCACCGCTGTGGCCAGCTGCTTGCCTCAGAAGGGTATATCTGCTTTGACCGAGAACAACTGAAAACACAGGTGAAATATGGCAATTGATCTAAAGGGGCTGAGTGCCGCTGAATTGGAAGCGCTGGCCAAGGAAATCGAAGTCCGCAAAGTGGAAGTAGAGAGCGAGGCAAAGAAAAGCGCTTATGCCGAAATGCTGGCCATTGCGGAAAAACATGGAGTGGCCTTTGAAGAGGTTATTGCTCTGCATGGCGGAAAGGGGCGTAAATCAAGCGCAAAGGCACCTGCTAAATACGCCAATCCAGCCGACCGATCCCAAACCTGGAGCGGCCGCGGGCGTAAGCCTGCTTGGGTCCACGAAGCTTTGGAAGCTGGGAAGTCCCTCGAGGATCTTGAGATCTGAAGCAGCAATTCATTTGTTGGGCTAACGCAGGCGGCACCACGTACAGTTGCGCGGGGCGCAATTGGCAACATGGGCTGCCTGCCGTCATTCACGCCTGGCGCGGCGAACGCCCGGTCGGAGCCCAATCCGGAAGTGACAAATTCTTGCTGCGAGTGCATGCAGAGCGCTTACCTGCTGCACCGCCGGATGGTACTCGCTGCTTGGCAGAATGAAATGCGGCCGTTCAGACAACACGCAGCGATGTTTCGACGGGCATAACGGGGTTTCGGATAAGACTCCGATGCGCCGCTGTCACGTCAATCTCGGTTCTTGCGCATGCGCACACTTTAAGACCGGCATTCTTATCTAAACACATGCAGCAGATTAGTAGCGGCATCACCAACAAGCTAATTGATCAATAAATGTGTTGAACCTCTAGTAGCTATAGAGGTTAGTCTGCGCAAAATTGATCGAATAATGAGGCGAATCATGCCTGTTGAGAAGTGTATCAGTGGATCGGAATGCAGCCAAAACCAGACGCAAAGTAGTAGTGCGTGTGGTAGTTCTTGTGGCGAAGCGATAGCGACGCTGACCTGCCCCCCGCTGGTCCCTCGTTCATGAGGAGAGTCTGCGGGTTTGGTTTTGGTAATCGTCGGTCTCGGGCTTGGCAAGCGCGGCAGGCGCGGAGCCCTCAAATAGCTCAAGCGCCTGCCGCGCTTGCATTGGCGTTCTGTTCCCCAGCGAAGAATGCGGCCTGACGTTGTTGTAATCGTAGCGCCACAGCGCCAGCTTGCGGCGGGCATCGTCCAGGGTATCGAACAGCTCTTCATTGAGAAGCTCGTCCCGCAGGCTGCCGTTGAATGACTCGATAAAGGCATTCTGCTGCGGTTTCCCGGGGTCGATGTAATACCAATCCACGCCGTTCCTGTCGGCCCATTTCAGGATTGCCCGGCTGGTGAATTCCGTGCCGTTGTCGCTGACAATGCAAGCGGGTTTCCCGTAGATCCGGACGAGCGCGTCCAGCTCCCGGGCAACGCGCTCTCCTGAAATGCTGGTGTCCGCAGCCAGGCACAGGTTTTCCCGGCAGCAGTCATCGTTCACGGCCAGGATGCGGAACTTCCGCGAGGCGCCGAAGCTGTCCGCCAGGAAGTCCAGGGACCAGCGCTGGTTCGGCCGTGTGGCTTCGGGCATCGGTGTGCGTGAGCCCCGGGCGCGTTTGCGGCCCCGCCGCCGCTTCACCGCAAGGCCTTCTTCCCGGTAGAGGCGGTACAGTTTTTTGTGGTTCATGATCATGCCTTTGCGCTCAAGCAGCACGCCGATCCTCCGGTAGCCGAACCGGCGGCGTTTGCCAGCGATCTCTTTCATCTCCTGGCGGATCTCGGGATGGTCGGGCGGGCGTTTGCGCCGGACCGTCTTGGGGTCGACACCGACAAGCCGGCAGGCCCTGCGCTGCGAGATGCCATGATCCCGCATCGCAGTGAGCGCTGCCTCTCGCCGCTCCTTCGGTGCCGTCAGCTTTTTCCCAGCAGGTCTTTCAGAACCACATTGTCGAGCATCGTGTCTGCCAGCAGCCGCTTCAGCTTGGCATTCTCATCTTCCAGCGCTTTCAGCCGCGCCGCCTCCGATACCTCCATGCCGCCATACTTGGACTTCAGCTTGTAAAAGGTCGCCGGGCTCAGCCCATGCCGGCGGCACACCTCCGCCGTCGGCATCCCGGCTTCCTGCTCTTTGATCATCCCGATGATTTGCGCCTCGGTGTAACGGCTCTTACGCATTCGTCTGCTCCTACATAGGTTGGGCAGACTCTACATTATGGTGAGGGATTTCGCGGGGGGCAGGTCAACGCCTAGCGCGTCCGAAGCAGGGCGAAGCTTTCGCGTGACAGGTCTTGATTGCGCAGAAGAAGTTGCGATCCTGAGTCGTGTCGTCGGTCCCGGAGTTGGAGGCGCAGAACATCTGGCCTTTGATGTTTTGAATGGCAGGATGATTTTGCGCGAGAGTGTGCAACTGGTGTCGGATGAGACAGTCATTCGACTTGTTGGCTCTACCGGCATGAGCGCCAAGCCCTGGGACGCTAAGACAGCCGAGGCAGATCAGGCATCGCATTTCAGACAGCAACGATTGTTCACAGGTCTGAGCGGTTGTTTCTGGGCCGCCGGGCTTACATATCACGTGATCGAAACAGGGGCGGGAGGTGCAATCAGTTTGTTCTCCGGCCATGGCGACACACAGATGCCAGTGATCGAAGTTTCCGCATTCCTTATAGCGATCATTTTGGGGGTTTGGTTGGTTGCGCCAAAAGCATGGTCTTCGTTGCGACGGTTTTCTCCAGACATGAACCTTCTCATGATCATTGCTGTTGCTGGCGCAATTGCTATCGGAGAGTTTTTCGAGGCCGCGACAGTCGCATTCTTCTTCGCGCTTTCCCTGACCTTGGAAAGTTGGAGCGTCGGAAGAGCGCGTAACGCAGTTTCCGCCTTGCTTAATCTCGCACCGCCCACAGCCAGAGTGATCCGGGAGGATGGTCGTGAGAATGACATAGCTGCGGCAGATGTGTCCGTCGGAGATAAGTTTGTCGTGCGGGGCGGTGACCGCATCGCCCTGGACGGCGAAGTTATTGATGGCCGTGGCGAGGTTGATCAAGCGCCCATTACAGGCGAAAGCGCACTTGTGCCGAAAGAAACCGGCGACGAGGTTTATGCAGGTACAATCAATGGCGATGGAACTCTCATCGTCCGCGCCACGAAGCTTTCTTCAGATACTGTCCTATCTAAGATCATCCGCATGGTCGGAGATGCCCATTCGCGGCGCGCGGAGGTGGAGCAGTGGGTGACAAAATTTGCCCGCATCTACACCCCGGTTGTTATGATTTTGGCGTTTCTGATCGCTGTGATTCCGCCTCTTCTTACAGGCGGTGCTTGGAACTACTGGTTTTATAACGCGCTTGTGTTGCTGGTCATTGCCTGCCCTTGCGCACTTGTGATCTCGACACCGGTTTCAATAGTCGCAGCACTCGCATCCTCTGCTCGACACGGCGTACTCATTAAAGGTGGAGCCTATGTTGAAGCCCCGTCGCAAATGACCGCTTTGGCTATGGATAAAACAGGGACCATTACAGAAGGCGAACCTGAAGTCACAAACCTCCGGCCACTAGGCAAAACCACGCAAGCAGAACTGTTGCAGGCAGCGGTCGCATTGGAAGCCCGTTCCTCGCATCCACTTGCACGAGCCATTTTGGAGCGTGCAGCGTCCGACGGGATTGATTCCGTCGCAGCGGAAAATACGAAAACTGTCCCCGGTCGTGGGGTCGAAGGAGAGTGGCAGGGACAGGAAATCTGGTTGGGTTCCGACAGATTTTCTGCGGAGAAAGGGCTTCAAGAAACCATTCCCCGTGACTTGCTGCATCAGATTCAATCGGCAGGTAACACAATGGTCGTGGTGGGCACGTCTGATCGGTTGCTTGGCGTTATCGAATTGAGGGATAAGATCCGTGCGAATGCAAAGGGCATTGTTGCCCGGCTGCATGCCCAAGGTGTAACAAAGATCATCATGCTGACCGGTGACAATGAGCGCACCGCCCGTGCTGTCGCAGCTGAAGTTGGAATTGATGAGGTCCGCGCAGAACTTCTGCCCGAAGACAAAGTTACCGCAATCGAGGAACTGACAGCCAATCATGACGTGGTTGCGATGATCGGTGACGGCGTCAACGATGCTCCGGCAATGGCTCGGGCGCACTTTGCAATTGCAATGGGCGCGGTTGGTTCGGACGCCGCCATTGAGACGGCGGACATTGCGTTGATGACTGACGACATCGGAAAAGTTCCCTGGCTTGTTACCCATTCGCACAGAACGATGGGAATTATCCGCCAGAACATCGGCTTGTCGCTCGCGACCAAGGCGTTTTTTGTCGTGCTGACTGCCTTTGGCATGGCCTCTATGTGGGGAGCGATTGCGGCAGATGTGGGCGTATCTCTTTTGGTGGTCACCAATGCACTACGACTATTGAAAGCCCGAAAGGATGGGGAATTGGAACTGCATGGCGACCGCAAGGCAGGCGCCCGTAGTGCTGCCGCAGCATAGACCAGTAGACATTGAGCAACGGCGCATAGAACGTCCGGGGAAAAAAGGAAAACGACTTGGGATTGTTGAGTTGGCTTGACCGTTGCATTCGGGTTGTCGGTGTTATTGCGTCATGGACGACTGTAATTCTGATAGCCGCCTACAGCGCCCTTCAGATGCTAGATCGTAAGCTTCAATTGGGTATTTCAGGCTATTTGCCGGACCTTTCCACTTCTTTGTTGTTCATCCTGATATTCATGACCTTCGGCTATACCTACCTGCGCAATGGTCACGTCCGGGTAGACGTCTTCCGACGCCATTGGTCGGCGCGCAGAATTGCGTGGATTGAGTTAGTTGGATGCCTCTTTGTGATTTTGCCGCTTGGCGTGATCCTGACCTACTATGGTTGGGACGGGCTGATGCGCACGACGAAGTTCGCCGAAACGCAGGTCTGGGCTCGGCGTGCTGCAGGGTTCGTTGGTCCGATACTACTTGCGCTGGCCGGATTAATCGTTGCCGCTCGCAACATTGCGTTTCTCGCGGGCAGACGTCCACACGGTGCGCCCGAGACTGCCAAGGGCTTGCACGATGGCGAGTGAAATTCTGACCATCGCGATGCTGCTGGCCATGGCTATTGGCGTTTTCAGCGGGTTCCCGGTGGCGCTAATTCTGGCCGGAACAGGCTTCCTGGGATTTGCGGCAGCGGCATGGTCGGGGATGACAGATTTCCAACATCTGGGCCTGATCTATTTCCGGGTCAGGGGTGTGCTAACAAATGAAGGCGTTCAGTTTACCAGTGTTCCGCTCTTGATTTTTCTCGGGCTGATCCTGAACGCCAGCGGTATTGCCGAAACCATGTTTCGCTTGTTGGGGCGGGTCTTGTCTGGTGTCCCTGGACGATATGCGATCGCAACACTCCTGATTGGCCTCGTTCTTGCTCCGGCGGCCGGGGTGATCGGTGCGTCGGTTGTTACCGTGGCCCTGGTTGCTTATGCACCTATGTTGGCGTCTGGGTACGCGCCTCGGACCGCGGGAGCGGCTGTGGCAGCCTCCGGTACGCTCGGTGTGATTTTTCCACCTGCAGTGCTGCTCTTTTTTGTGGCGAACCTGTTCCAGTTGCGGATCGGTTTGATGTATATGGCCTTGATTGTACCGGTTTTCCTGATGGTGATAGCGTTTTCTCTGTTTTTTGCGGTGACACTCTGGAAAAAAGTGGAAACGCCGGTAGCAGCTGCGAATGGAAAGCTTTGGGGCGATGTCGCCTCCGTCATTGCTGCTGTTATCGTGATTGCATCAATCCCGTTAAGCATCATTACAGGCCTAGCCACTCTTTCTGAAGCCGCAGCAGTTGGAGTGTTCGGCGCGCTTGTAGTCGCGCTGTTCCGCCGACGGTTGTCTTTCTCAATGTTCAATTCGGTGACGGTTCAGACCAGCACGATGACGTCAATGGTGTTCTTCATCGTCGTTGGTGCAACGGTATTCTCACTCAGCTTCAATTTGGTCGGCGGACCCGACGTGATTTTCAATTGGATATCAGGCTTCGATCTCACCCGGTGGGAAATGCTCGCGATTTTGCTGGGCGTCGTCATTGTTCTTGGATTTGTCTTTGACTGGATCGAAGTTCTGCTGGTCTTTGTGCCGATACTGATGCCGATTTTCGCACAGCTCGATTTTACCGACCATGTGGGCTCCGCCTATTTTGCAAAGATGTGGTTGGCGGGCTTGATTGCACTGTCGTTGCAAACCTCGTTCCTGACACCACCATTTGGTTATGCGCTTTTCTTTGCGAAGATGGCCGCACCGAAAGGTGTAAATCTTGCTGACATCTACCGTGGGGCCGTTCCCTTGGTCGTCATGGAAGTCCTTCTGATTGCGACTTTGATCTGGTTTCCTGAACTCATCACATGGCTCCCTGAAAAGGCACTGAGCGCAGCTGATACTCCACTTTTTGATTGAGCTGACCTAGCTTTAACCGCGCTGATCCCCGGCAGCAGCAAAGCTTCCTGGCTCGGCAAGCCTCTAAAAAGCTTGGTGTCTGAACAATCTGATCCGGGTATTTTCAATGGTAACCGCTACGCCGGATTGCGAATCTGGTGGAAGATCAACAGGGATACACCGCACACAACCGCTACATCGGCCAGATTGAAAGACGGCCAGTGGTAGTTTCCGACATAAAAGTCTAAGAAATCCGTAACACCACCGTGTCGGATACGATCTGCGATGTTGCCCAATGCGCCCCCTAAAATGAGGCCGCAGCCAACAACTTCAACCTTGTGGTGTGACCTCAGCATTATACTCGCAATCCACAAAGAAATCAGCACAGCGAGAACGGTCAAAAACCACCACGGAGTACCGCTGAGTAGCCCGAAGGTGACGCCTTCGTTGCGTGTGAACACCAAGTTGAAGCCGGGCACTACCGGCATAGCGGCAGACAGGCGGTGCGCGTTTTCTAGCACTGCTTCCTTGGATGCCTGATCTGCCACCAACGCGACGATGACTGCCAAGCATCCCTGGAGGGGCTTGTTGGAAAACAACAAGGACAATTTCAGTCTTCCGACCATTGGGATCAACTCGCGGGGTATGAGTTATAGACTTCCAAGCTTCCGTCCTTGCCGATAAGCATGACGTCATATGCTTCACGACGACTTCCAAAATCCATGCCGGGTGATCCCAAAGGCATTTTTGGCACGGCAAGACCCACCGCGTCAGGGCGTTCTTCAAGCAAGCGGCGAATATCAGCCGCCGGTACGTGGCCTTCAATGATATAGCCGTCGACTTGTGCCGTGTGGCACGAAACCATTCTTTGAGGCACGCCGTTGTCGAGCTTGAACCGTACCAAAAGCCCACCGAACATATCCTCGCTTGTGGTAGCAAAGCCGCTTTCCCGCAGATGCTCGATCCATGCAAGGCAACATCCACAACCCCTGGTTTTTATCACATGAATTGAAGAGGCGCTGGCTATGCTCGCGGACGCGATCAGCGCGCAGATCAATGGTAGCAGCAATGATGTGCTTTTTCTGGGTGGCATGGGTAAGTTCCGTCCCGTTCGCGACCATGGGTTTTCTGTCAGGGCGTTGCAATTGTGGGTTGACAGTGGTGCTTGATTCTATTGGCCCAAAGTGACCTCTACATGCTCTAGTAGGTATAGGTTCAAGCACAATCGTCGCAAAGAAGGCTGCGAAAATATTTTTCCAGAGCAAGCCGCGATGGCTTGTCGCTTGAAGACTTCATTTCTATAGTTGCTGAAGGTTTAGGGGGCATTGGATGCTATCAATTGGAGCTCTTGCGCATCGTACCGGAACAAATGTACAAACAATCCGCTACTACGAACAGATTGGGATCATGCCCGAGCCCGGGCGTAGCAGCGGTGGCCAGAGGCGCTATGGAAACGAAGCGGTTGACCGCCTGTCATTTGTCAGGCACGCACGCCAGCTTGGATTTCCGTTGGATGCAATACGGGAGCTGCTAGAGCTTTCCGACCAACCGCATCACACCTGCTCGAATGTTGACCACATTGCACGGAGGCAACTGAAACATGTGGAATCCCGCATAAGCCGTTTGAAGTCCCTACGTAGCGAGCTTCGACGCATGATTGCAGAGTGCAGTGGCGATAGCGTCGCTGAGTGCCGCATTCTTGAGGTTCTGAGAGATCACTCCGAATGTCTGACAGATCATGGGAATGAGAAGGTCTAGCAGAGTGTCAGAATCCAGAAGAAAATGCGCCCATCATGAAAAATCTTACTTGAAGCTATAGCCACTATAGGAACTACACTCCCGTCGTAGAGCGTCCGAGACCCATCGGAACAAAGCGTGCGGAGTGAGGCACTATTCCTGACGATGTAACACAAAAAAATGATGGACGTCGCCTCGCTGACACCGCGGCTTGGATACGGGCGTTGCTTTCGGTTGTGCAGATCGTCGGAGGTTTCGTTTCTGGAAGTACGGCCCTGGTCGCCAATGCACTGAATGGTCTCGCTGAGATGACGTCTCATCTGATTGTACTGGCCGGGCGCAGGCTTGCGCGCCACCCGCCGACGAAGGAGATATCTTTCAGCTATGGGCGAATTGAGACAGTCGCCGCCCTGGTCAGCTGCTCAGTGATACCTGTCATCGGACTGTACTTGGTCTACGTCAGTCTGGTTCGGATGGCTGAACCCGCTCCGATCAACGGACGCATCGTCGTGGTCGTTGCAGTTATCGTGCTGCTGACTAACGCGATTGTAGACTGGCTAACCAGGATGGCTGGTAAAGGCAGCGCCACAACCCACTCGTTTTCTTCCAGCGAACTGAGTTCTGCGCTTTCAACAGCTGCAGTCGTAAGTGGGGGGGCGTTGCTGATGCTATATGACATTCGGTGGGTTGACCCTTTCGTTGCCGCTATCATCGCTTCAAGGGCCGTATGGACCTCAGTTAGTGAGGTTGCTAGAACGCTCCGCTCTCCGACGTTGGAAGCTCGACCAAAAGTCGATGCAGAGGAAATAATTCGACAGATTAAGTCGGTTGACGAAGTAGAAAGTGTTCACCATGCGCATTTCTGGCTGCTGGACCCGCAAAGCGTAGCTCTCGATGCGCACATAGTCGTATCAACGACATGCTGGCAAAATGCGGAGGCGGTTCGAGATCGGATCGAAGCAATGCTCATTCGCAAGTTTGGTATCGTGCATTCGACTCTCGAACTGGAAACTCCAAACAGAGAATTAGACGAGTGCCATGCTTACGGAATGTAACGATGACGGAATTGTACAATGAATGAGCAAAATGGCCGGGATTGCAGAACAGAGATCACTGATTTTAAGCCATAATCTGAAATTAGGAGAAACGGCATGTTAGGAAGATTAACCAGCAAAAGGTGCCTGTTCGCTCTGGTGCTGTTTGTGGTTCCACAAACGCTTGGAGCTCAACAAGGGGGGTCCTGTTGCAACGACAGGTGGGGCTCTGATTGGATGGGATCAGGGCACATGCACGATCGGGAAAACTGGGGCTGGAACGAAATGCGCCCAGGACAACGCCAACGTATGCAGCGGCATTGGACCTACATGAATGAGGGTGTTCCTTCGGCCTACCAAGGCACTCGAAGCACCGTAAAGGCCACACAAGATACGATTGAGACAGGGGCCGAGCTTTACATGGATAACTGTGCGAGCTGCCATGGCGCAAAAGGATTCGGCGACGGTGCGGCGGGCCGCAGCCTTGTGCCGTCTCCAGCACTACTGAATCGCTTTGTGCAGATGCCGATGGCTGGAGACGAGTACTTGCTTTGGGCAATTTCCGAAGGAGGAAACCAGTTTGGAACGGACATGCCAGCATTCAAAGACGTACTGAGCGAAGATGAGATTTGGATGATTGTGGCTTACATGCGTGCAGGTTTTCCCACGGTCGATGTACAGAAGTAGTTCGTCGCGGTCCCATTTGCGTCGGCGTCAGTCACCCTTTGTTGGCGATCTCGGCTATGGGGTTCAGGGAAACCACAGTCCTTACGTGCGGAGCCGAATACACCAAATGCCCAAGGGAGAGAACTAATGCACCTGTGCCGTTCACTCACCGCTCTGTTTGTCTTGCAAATGTTCCTCTTTTGTGTGCCATCACCAGCTTACAGCCAGTCCACTGAACAAAGAGAATTTGAGGTCCCAGGAACGGGTTATGTGATCCAGTTCAAAGACTATCGGGAGGACCAAGAAAGGCCGCCCCCGCAGCTCGTTGATGCCTTGATCTGCTGGGTCAAATGCGTCACCGAATTGCCGGAACCCGGTAGAGCACCCAACTTTCGCTTCATTCAGCAAGCGGCAATGCCTAATCTGGCAATTGGTGATCAACCGGGTCTTAAACAAAATCCCGGACCCAATATGCTCGACATCGAAGCGCTCTATGATCGCAAGAACGGGACAATTGTACTTCCCGAAACATGGCGTCCATCTCCGCAGAGCTTGTCAAGCTTGGTGCATGAATTGGTTCATCACCTTCAGGCAGAATCCAACCTCACGTATGCTTGCCCTGCCGCTGCGGAGGCCTTGGCATATGATGCCCAAAAGAGGTGGTTGGAGCTATTCGGTACCACGCTCGAGGAGAGCTTTGAAATCGACCGACTTACGCTATATGTACTGACGAATTGCGGGTTTTGATCCGCTCGCACCTACAAAGCCGTCTCCGACTTCTCCGGTGTTGTATCTTGCTATGACGGCCAGGTCCTACGACCACGCCCCCGTAAAAATGGGGGATTACCCGAGTAGCGCAGAAGAACATTCCGCAAGAGCCTTTTCAGACGCGGATTACCGCTGTCGACTTTGCCGCACGCCAGTGTGAATCGACATTACCTTCAAATTGTCATATCCGGATAATATGCAGAAGTTTGCGCATATCCTTGCCATCATGTTTCTCGCCCTGTTTGCGGCGGGCAGCGTCGTGCATGCGGTCAGCGCGAATTCAATGGCACTGGATATGGCTGTGGCAGCGGGGGACACAGATGTCATGCCCGATTGCCAAGGATGCGAGGCTGACGAAGCAGGCACCAGCAACGCCGGCTCTTGTGACCTCGACTGCACAACGCCAGGCATTGCGATGCTTGATACCGCTCCCGGGCCGCTATTTGCAGTGTTTGCTGCGCGCGAAAATCGCCTGCCCGGTATGAGCCTGCCGTCGGGGCGGCGCGGGGCGCCGGACCCATTTCCTCCAAGATCTCTCATCTGAGGTGACGTAGCGATCGCGCTTTGGCGTGATCGCAGACGCGCACCGTTCATGCCGGTCCCTATTTCGGGGCGCCGGAGCCGCATCATGGTCAAGCCAAGCAGGCTTGGCCGTTCCAGACGGTGATCAGATGAGATTGAAACATGAAACCTCTCCCCCACTCCGCGCTGTCGCGCCGGTCTTTCCTTGCCGCGAGTGCTGCTGCGGGTGCCGCTCTCCCCTTCCGGGGCGCCCTGGCTGACAACCCCAACTCTTTCGTGTTGCGCGCCGCCCAGGATCGCGCGCGCCTTGTTCCCGAGTCGTGGGGCGAGACCGATATCTGGTGCTATGGCGGCACTGTTCCCGGCCCGGAAATCCGCATCCGGCAAGGGGAACGCCTGCGTATCGAGGTCGAGAACGCACTGAATGAAGAAACCACCGTTCATTGGCACGGGGTACGTGTTCCCAATGCCATGGACGGCGTTCCGCATCTGACGCAACAGCCGATAGCCCCGGGCGGGCGGTTTACCTATGAATTCGATGCGATGGATGCTGGAACCTTCTGGTACCACCCGCATCAGCGCAGTTTCGAGCAGGTGGGCCGGGGCCTTTACGGAGCCCTGATCATAGAGGAGGCGGAGCCGCCAAGGGTCGACCGCGACCTGGTATGGGTTCTGGACGACTGGCGGCTGACCGAAGAAGCCGAGATCGCCGGCGGCTTCGGCGGTTTCCACGACAAGAGCCATGCCGGGAGGCTCGGCAATACCGTCACCATCAACGGCCGGGTTCCTGATCAGGTGGCCGTGCGCGGTGGCGAACGTATCCGCCTGCGCCTGATCAACGCGGCCAATGCCCGGATTTTCGCGCTGGATTTCGGCGCGCTCACGCCGCAGGTGATCGCGCTCGACGGCCAGCCGGTCGCGCCGCATGCACCTGGCGGCCGCGGATGGGTTCTGATCGGCCCGGCGATGCGGGTGGATCTGATCCTCGACATGACCGGCGCGCCGGGTGAGCGGGTCACGGTTTCCGACCGGTTCCATACCGGGAACAACTTTCAACTGGTCGATCTGACCTATGCGGATGAACCACTCCGCGACGCTTCACCGGATTGGCCGGTGCAGCTTTCACCCAATCCGCTCCCCGAACCTGACCTGAACAGCGCCCGCCGCCACGAAGTGACCTTCACCGGCGGAATGATGGGCGGGATGGCGATGCGTGAGATGGGGATTACCAGCGAAGGCCGCATGATGGGCAACGACATGATGGGGATGATGCATGGCGAGGACATCTGGTTCGTGAACGGCACCGCCGCCAGGGGCCACATCCTCGACCCGTTGCTGGTGCTGGAGCGGAACCGGAGCCACGTCGTCGCGATGACCAACGCCACCGCGTTCCATCATCCGATCCACCTGCACGGACATTCCTTTCGGCTGCTGAGCCGGAACGGGCAGCCCACCACGCACCGCGAATGGCAGGACACGGTTCTGATGGCCCCACGCGAGCAGGTCGAGATCGCCTTCGTCGCCGACAATCCCGGCGACTGGATGTTCCACTGCCACATCCTTGAACACCAGGCGGGCGGGATGATGGGGGTGATCCGTGTTGCATAAGGAGACGGGAATGGAACGATCTGGCGCCTTCAAAAATCCCTCGGGCGCGACTGACGGCGGAAACCCGGGGCACACCCACCGGCGGATGTTCCTCGCCATGACAGGCAGCACTTTCATTGCTGCGTTTCTTCCAGGGCGCAGTGCGCAGGCCACTGGTTATGCGGCTTCGGCGGTCATTTTCAGCGGCCAATCGGTGATCGTGGCAGGGGACGGCGTCCGATCCGTTGATGTTTCAACGGGCACAGCTGCCGATCTGACGGCAACCGAGCGACCAATTCGAGCGCTTGCCAATCACCCCGACCGCCCGGACCGGCTCTTTGCTGCACCGGCGGGTGGAGGCGTCGAACGGTCGAATGACGGCGGGCGCTCATGGCACTCTGCAGTCAATGGGCTGCCGGATGCGCAGGTCACTGCACTCGCCGTCGCGGCGGCAGCGCCCGACACGGTCTACGCTGCTGTTTCGGGCGATGGACTGTGGCGCAGCGAAGACGCAGGCAGGACCTGGAGCTTCGTCATGGACCGTCCGTGGATCGAGGAGGCCGAACGGGACGTGCTGGCGCTCACCTCCGTCAATCTCGCCTCAGGCATGGGCGGCATATGGCTCTATGCGGGAACCGAAAAGGGTGTAACCCGTGTGCCGGACTGTTTCTGCCGCTGGCAGGATGTGGTGGCGGGCGATGCGATGGATGCACTTGCCGCCGGGACCGCACCGCCACAGGAGGCACCCCTGCCCGAGGGCGAGCCGGTTCTGGCACTTGTCTCGGCTTATCCCGCGCCGGATCGGCTTTACGCGGCCCTGCCTTCCGGACTCTGGGCCTCCACAGATGGCGGCGTGATCTGGGAACGCAAGTCGAACCTGCAGGCGCGGGCTCTTGCCATCGATCCCGCTGACCCTGGCCATATCGCCGCTGCGACCGATACCGCACTGAAGCAAAGCCGCGACGGGGGAGCCAATTGGGCGCTCCTTGCGGCACTTGGAGAACAGGATAGCTGACTATGAAAAAGATACTTGCATTGACCTTGGGTGTAGCTGGCGCCGGTGTTGCCACCGCCGCCTACCTCTTCGCTGATCGCGGCACCCCGTCACCCTTTATTGCTTCCGCTGCCGCACAGGGCGCGGAGCCTGTCACAATCTGGCGCGCGCCCGGCTGCGGCTGTTGCGATGCCTACGCCGAATACCTTCGGAACAACGGCTTCGAAGTCGAGGTGATTGATGACCGGGATTTCGAAGAGCGCTCCGTCGAAGCTGGGGTCCCCGATCGCGGTATCGGCTGCCACATCGCAATGATCGGCGGTTATGCCGTAAGCGGGCTGGTGCCTTCCGAGATCATCGAGCGCCTTCTGGAAGAACGCCCGGATGTTACCGGCATCACCTTGCCAGGCATGCCCGCAAACGCGCCCGGCATGGCGCCGGAGAAGACTGGCACGCTGCGTGTTTACTCCTTCGGGCCGGATGGTGTGGCGGTCTATTCCGATGAGTGAAGCTGCCGCGCTTCTCACTGAAACATTCGGTACGGCGGCGGCGATCTTGGTCATGACGCTCGTGCCACTGGCGGGATTTGCCGCGCTCGTCGCGGGCATCGTGTTCCTTTGCAGATTTTTCAGGAGAGTAAAATGAACGGACAGGTTGGCGGGCCCGGCACGGGCTCCATAGGCGATTGCATGGGCCAAATGATGGGTGGACCGATGATGGGTATGATGCTGGGAAGCGGCTTGATTGTGCTTCTCCTGATCGCGGTTCTGGTGCTCGCCGCGCTTGCGTTCATCAAGTACCTGCGGGCGCCGTCATGAGGATGCGGTTGCTGACAATTGCGGGGGTGGCGATGTCAGTCCTGGCCATCGCGGTTGGAGCGGAGACACTGCGGGCCGAACCGGAACCGGTCGCCTTTCTCGGGCAGATCATCGCGCCAGAGCAGATCGCGCGCGGCGAAGCGCTTTATGCTGAAACCTGCGCGTCTTGCCATGGCGCCGATCTTGAGGGGGCGCCGGACTGGCGCCGCCGCAATGCCGACGGCCGCATGCCGGCGCCACCGCATGACGAGACCGGCCACACCTGGCACCATTCGGACCGGGACCTGTTCAATATTACCCGGCTTGGCGTCGGCGGAGTTGTTCCGGGCTACGAAAGCGACATGCCCGCCTATCGGGACGTTCTGAGCGACGCCGAGATTTTCGCAGTTCTCGCCTTTATCAAGAGCACCTGGCCCGAACGTCAGCGCGCGGCCCAGGCCCGGATCACCGAGACCGAGGGGGATGGGTCATGAGTTCAGATACGAGCCGCCGGACACGGCGCTATTCCCAGATAATGCTGCTGCCGCTGGTTATGTTTGCCGGGCTTGGCGCGTTTTTCTTTTGGGGGCTCTTTAACAATGACGACCGTCTGCCCTCGGCCCTCATCGGGCAGCCGGTGCCGAAATTCACGCTGCCGCCAATCGAAGGCCGGGAGGACGGGCTCTCTTCGGCCGACCTGACGGGGCACGTTTCCCTTGTCAATGTCTGGGCGTCCTGGTGCGTGCCCTGCCGGGCCGAAAACCCGCTGATGGTGGAGCTCGCCGACACAGGCGAAGTGCCAATCTATGGCATCAACTACAAGGACGCCGCCGACGAGGCACAGGCATTTCTGGACGAGCTGGGCAATCCGTTCACCCGCATCGGCGCAGATCGAGATGGGCGCGTGGCGATCGACTGGGGCGTATACGGCGTGCCCGAAACCTATGTGATCGATGCCGAGGGCCGGATCGCGCACAAGCATGTCGGACCGTTTAACCGGCAAATCCTGGATACAGAAATCCTGCCGCTGGTGCGCAGGTTGCAAGAGGAGGGCGCGCAATGAGACGGCGGCATTTTCTGACGGGCGCGATGGCGCTGGCGGCCGGGCCTGCCTTCGCACGGCCATTGATACAACTCCATGATAAACCGCGTCCGATGCTATCGCCGCCTTTCGTGGATGGCGAGGGGCGCGACCTGACGCTCGATGATTTCCACGGCAAGGTCGTGCTGTTGAATATCTGGGCGACCTGGTGCTTGCCCTGCCGCGAGGAGATGCCAACGCTTGACGCGCTCCAGGCGCGCCTTGGCGGTGGTGATTTCCACGTTCTGCCATTGTCCATAGACCGCGCTGGAATGCCGGTGATCCGTCAGTTCTATGAAGACATCGGGATCGGGCATCTGGGAATGTACCTGGCCGAGGATATCCGCGCGATGATGGCATTTGCCGCCTACGGTCTGCCGACGACAATCCTGATCGACCGCGAGGGGCGTGAGCTTGGCCGACTGGTTGGCCCTGCCGAATGGGACAGCCCGGACGCGGTCGCACAATTTCAAACTATCATCGCGACAGGGGGAAACTGACCAATGACCGAAACACCCGACCTGGCAAACCCGACCCGGCCTGCAGGCTTTCGCTTGCCGCTTGGCCGCCGGGGGCTGGTGATCGCGGCTATGGCTATCATCGGCGCCGGAACGGCTCTGAACTGGGGCTGGCTGACCGCGATCGGGGCGGCCCCCCTGATCCTCAGCCTCGCCCCCTGCGCCGTGATGTGCGCCACCGGATACTGCGTCATGTGCAAAAGCAAGGGCTGTGATGCCCAAAAGACGCCGACAAGTGAACCGGTGGATACGAAGGACGGAATTTCAACCAGGGAAAGGAACTGAAGATGAAAACCGCAACCAAACTAGGTCTTTCGGCCGCATTCGCAATGGCCCTGACTTCCCCTGTTGCATTTGCCCAAGGCGACGAGACGCCGGGGCAAATGATGCAGGGCAATGGCATGATGATGGGCGAAGGCAATATGTCCGGCATGATGGGCATGATGCAGCAGATGGGACCTATGATGGAGGCTTGCACCGAGATGATGCAGGCCATGACGGACCACATGGGGCAGCACGATCACTCTACCGACGAGGGGTGAGGGAACTGGACCGGGGGGTTCCCATCCCCCGGTCCAGCAACAGATGCGAAAGGAATTGGCATGACTGAGATTGGAGCGCGCGTTCTTGGCGCCACAGTGGCCTTGTTGATCGGCATGGGCCCGGTCGTCGCGCAGCAATCGACACCGTTCAGCGACGTGCAGCAGGACGCGATCCGGGCTCTGATCCTGGACACTATCAGAGAAAACCCCGAGGTCATCATCGACTCGATCATGGCCTACCAGGGCCAGGTTGCGGCCGAGACTGAGAACAAGCGGCGCGCGGCGATTGCGGATCTTCGAAATGATCTGCAGTCCGATCAGAACGCCGGAAGCCTCGGCAACCCCGATGGCGGCACCGTCATTGTCGAGTTCTTTGACTACAACTGCCCGTATTGCCGGCGGGCTGCGCCGGAGGTGAATGCCCTTATTGACGAGGATCCCGATTTGCGGGTTGTCATGCGAGAGTTTCCGATCCTCGGGTCGGATTCCGAGACCGCTGCCCGTGCGTCTCTCGCAGCGCGGGCTCAGGGAAAATACGCTGAGTTTCATGATGCTCTGATGGCACAACCTCGGGCCAACGCAGCCACGATCCGCCGTACCGCAAATGAGGTAGGATTAGATTTCGAACGGCTTCAAGCCGATATGCACGCGCCCGAAGTCGATGAACATATCGCCCGGTCGCGCGAACTTGCGCAGCAGCTCGGAATTTCCGGCACGCCGACCTTCATTATCGGCGGCAACATTGTGCCCGGGCTTGCGAAACAAGACCAGCTCGCAGCCATGATCGCCGAAGCGCGGGACCTATCTGGAGGACCTTAAGATGCAGAGAACGAGCCTTTACAAGGTCCGGCTAGCCATCTGGGGCTTTGCTGCCGTGGCTGTGCTCACCTTCGCAGGAGCTTTTTTCTGGCGAATGTTACATCCGCCTGAACTGCCCGCCCCTGTTGTCACTGGTGAGGCTGCGATCCGCAATGCCTATTCCCTGACCGACCACACCGGGCAGGCCGTGACAGCGGAAAGCTATGCCGGGCGCTGGCAGCTTGTCTTCTTCGGCTTCACCTACTGCCCCGACATCTGCCCGACGACGCTGGCTTATCTGGCTAGTGTTATGGACACTCTCGGTCCGCAGGCCGAGCGCGTGGTGCCGATCTTCATTACTGTCGATCCAGCGCGAGACACGGCAGAGGTGATGGCTGAATATGTCTCCGCCTTCCATCCGCGAATGGTCGGACTGACCGGCACCGAAGCACAGGTGGCCGAGGCGGTCGGCAATTTTCGCGTCTGGTATGAGCGGTCCGAAGACGAGGCCGCGCCCGACGGCTATCTCATGGCCCATCCCGGCCACATCTACCTGATGCGCCCCGATGGACGTTTCGAGGATGTATTCATTGAGAGCGGCCAGTCGGCCGGAGACCTGGCGGAACACATCTCAAGCCTGATTGAAAACGAGGAGCGATCTGGATGAAACATTTCTTAGGTGCGGCATTCATTGCCGCTCTGCCAACGTTGTCCATAGCTGAGGTGACAGTCACCTCTCCCTGGGCGCGCGCAACGATCATCGCGAACCGTCCCGGCGCCGGCTACCTGAGCCTGACCAGCGATACGGGCGACCGCCTGCTGTCGGTGTCGAGCCCGGTTGCGGGCATGGTGATGATCCACGCGGTCGAAACAGACGGAAACGGTGTCTCTCGCATGGTGCATCTCGACGCGCTCGACCTGCCCGAGGGCGAAATCGTGACGCTTGCGCCCGGTGACATGCATCTGATGCTGATGCAGCTCACACAGAAGCTCGAAGAGGGCACGAGCTTTCCGCTGACCCTGACTTTCGAAACCGCGGGTGAGATCGCGGTCGAGGTGAGGGTTCTGGGCATTGTCGCCACCGGTCCGGAGAGCGCGGAATGAAACGCATGGTTGTTGCCCTCGCGCTGCTAGCTGGGACCGCCATGGAGGCCTCCGCCCATCACCCCGGCGAGAGGATCGACGAGGTGATGGCCGAGCGGGAGCCGGCATTCGAACCGACCGACCTGAGCCGGACGCCGCAATTGGCGCTGACAGATGCCGGCGGCGCGGCTGTCCAGATACACGATATGAAAGACAAGATCGTGGTACTCAGCTTCATCCCAAGGACCTGTGGCGCCCCCTGTGCGGCGCAGCAGGCCCTCCTGAGAGAAGTTCAGGAGTCGGTGAATGTCACGCCAATGCGCGAGATGGTTGTCTTTCTGACTGCTGGCACCGTACCTGATCCGGGCTGGGACGACGCGAACTGGAGCCGTGTCGCCGTGGAAAACGGAACGGCACCCGCCGCCGCCTCATTCTCTGCCCTGTCTGAGCGTGAAAGCGAGGCGCCTATGGTCCACATCATCGCACGGGGCGGGCGTCATGCGGGCATTTTCCATGGAGTGGAGTTCGGCCGGGTCAACCTTGTTCTCTATATCAATGAGTTGACCCGCGCGCCCTTGCCAGAGCCGGGACTTCTGGATCGTGTTCTTGGAATTTTCAACTGAAATTGGAGATAGCGCATGGCTGATCTTTCACTTCTGGGGATGATCGCGGCCCTTCTGGCCGGAGCGATCTCCTTCGTATCGCCCTGTGTCCTGCCATTGGTGCCGGGCTATGTCTCCTATATTGCAGGGCGAACGACCGCAGGCGATGTAGAGGTCGGCCGGGCTCAGACCCTTTGGCTCAGCCTCTGCTTCGTGCTCGGGTTCTCAACGATTTTCATGGCACTCGGGGCTTCGGCAACGGCCCTGGGTCAGGCACTGTTACGGTGGCGGTATGAACTCAACCTCATCGGCGGCGGCATCGTGATCCTGTTCGGGTTGTTCATGATCGGCGCGGCGCGGATCGGCGCCATGGAACGGGATTTTCGACTTCATCTCGACATCCCCGGCGGCAGGCCGACAGCGTCCTATGTGCTGGGCCTCGCCTTCGGCTTCGGCTGGACACCCTGCATCGGACCTATTCTCGGCGCGATCCTCACTGCCAGCGCGGCGAGCGCCACGGTTGGTCAAGGTGTCGCCCTGCTGGCAATTTATTCTGCCGGCCTCGGTGTACCGTTCCTGATGGTTGCGAGTTTCACCGATCGGCTCGTTGGTCGATTGCGCGGCGCCAGACGGGTCGGTCGCCGCCTGCATCAGGCCGCCGGTGGGGTCATGGTCGTGATGGGACTTGCGATGATGACCGGGAAGCTCACCTCGCTAGCTTACTGGTTGCTCGATGTCTTTCCGATCCTCGGGAGGATCGGATAAGAGTTACATGATCGTCAAACGCGGAGAACCGATCCGGAGATCAAGCCTGTCTGTTGAACAGCCACTAGTACAAGGTCGGGATCACAAGTGCATTCGACTTGCACAAGTCGGCAGCCCGCCAACCAGTCAATCCTGGCGGTTGGATCCAGCGCATGAATGTTCCGGGCGAGGTCACTGTATTCGGCCTCGCCGGCGTAGAAAGGGGCATCGATGATCAGCTTCCGGTTCATGGTCAGACAGTATGCAGTGTTCCAGTGGTGGAAGGTCAACTCCCATCCGCCGCAGCGGGAAAGCTCGGCGACATCCTTGCCCAACGTCTGCACGGCGAGCCTCAGCCCCTCAACCGTGGTGAGATACGGAAAGTTCGTCTCGCCAAGTGTCTTCGTCATCATCCCGGATATCAGGGCCATGGCCAGTGTCTGAACGCTGTCCAAGCCTTCGGATGCCAGAAAAACGCCCCCGAGCAGCCTGTCAGTCTGCGCCTCGGCCACAAGCTTGATCAGTCCCCGCGTGTCACGGGCCGCAACGCGCGGGGCACATTTCCGAGAGTCAGAACGCTGGTCTTTACCTCATGCTCCACAGCATGCGCTTCGGTCTCGTTGAGGGAGCTGTTCCGGTAGATGGGATGGTTGCCGCCCTCCCCAGACGGCATCGCAATATGCCAAGCAAGTGGTGTTAACAGCCTCAAAACGGAAAGGGCGGCGAGATGAAAGATACAATGATTGGGGTGGATCTGGCAAAATCAGTCTACCAGCTTCATGGCGCGACGATGACGGGAGAGATCAAGTTTCGCAAGAAACTGTCGAGGCTTCAGTTTTGCCGGTTCATGGCGGACCAATCTCCCGCCATTGTGGTTTTGGAAGCCAGCGGTAGTGCCCATTACTGGGCACGCGAACTGGGCAAGCTCGGCCATGAGGTCAAGCTGATTGCGCCGCAATATGTACGCCCGTTCGTGAAACGCCAGAAGAATGATGCTGCCGATGCGGAGGCAATCGTAATCGCAGCGCAGCGCCCGGAGATGCGTTTTGTCGTTCCCAAGACAGAAGACCAACAGGCCAGAGCGGTGTTATTTCGTTTTCGAGAGCGCCTTGTGCACCAACGTACGGAACAGATGAACGCTCTGCGAGCAATTCTCTATGAACAAGGCCACAGTTTCCCGATAGGAATAGTGCAACTCAAGCGTATCAAGGATTTACTTGATGATCCTGCCAGCAATCTCCCTGATCTCGTTCGCGAAGAATGCCAGGATTTGGTTGCAGTGATTGCCGAACAAACGGCTCGGATCGATGCAAAGACCAGTAAAATCAAAACTCTCTCGTCGAAGACAGATGTCGCACGGCGGTTGCAGACGATACCGGGTGTAGGGCCACTGACGGCCCTGGCGGTTGAGGCTTTCGCGCCTGCAATGGAGAATTTCAAACGCGGACGCGATTTCGCGGCTTGGCTCGGGATCGTGCCGCGGCAACATTCTTCGGGAGGCAAAGCACGGCTTGGAAGGGTTTCTAAAGCAGGTCAGGCCGATATTCGCCGGCTTCTGATCATAGGTGCGATGACCCGGCTCAATTGGCTTGGACAGAAGACGATTCAACCTGGTTCTTGGTTGGCGCGCATGCTGGAAAGAAAACCAAAGATGCTGGTGGCTATTGCACTGGCCAACAAAATGGCCCGGACAATTTGGGCTATGCTGACAAGGGAAGAGGATTATCGGAATCCGGAACAGAGTGCAGCGGCATGAGCGTCATGCAGAGCTACGCAATCTGAAACCGGATCAGCGGGAGGTGTGAGAAGCCGATGACCTGAATGGGCAAAATGATCGAAAAGATCTGGATCGGGAAAACCAGGCTGCCCCTTTGAGCGCAATAGCTCGTCCGGTAGATTTGGAACCGCTCCGCAGATCACCATACCGGCCAGCGGCCTCCTCAGTGCCGCAAACAAAGGCCTGATAGAAGACTGCACTCGATCACTGTCTAAGAAGGTCAGAAACCTCTTGCACCAAGGGCGGCAACCATAGAAGGGGCGGAATCGTAGGTTAGAGAAACCGGCCGTTCGTGAAACGCACAGCGAATGCTACTGAAGCCCAAAAGAGAAGTGCTAGATTCATGCTGCGTGCGCTCACGGCACTGCCGTCGCCGCAACGGCGAAAAACCTGTTGGTGCTGAGCAGCGAAAACAGCAGGCGTCTACGTATCCTGCAGCGAGATCAATGCTGGAACCAACTGGGGCGGTGCAACCTGTCTTTTACCCAAGCTGCTCGTACGTCCGGTTTTTGCCTGTTGCACCGTTCATCGTTCTCACATGAGGGGTAGAACCCACATTAATTTCGGGGAAAGTTCATGAAGCGCCGCCGAGTGGACTAGGGCGGGGGAGCCGCTCGCCGTTCGGCATTGCAGCCGTCGTGGAATCTTGAAAAACTCCGTTCAGGAATACCGCTTGTGCAAGGCGGAGTTAACCGCTTCCGACGCGAGCACAAGCACGACGATGGCCAGGGTCACCGTCGCCGCCTTGTCGTATTGAAACGAGCGCACGTAGGTCTGGACATAGAGCCCGATCCCGCCCGCACCGACAATGCCGAGGATCAGGCTCTCGCGCAGGTTCAGTTCGAAGCGGAACACAGTGTCCCGCAGGATAACCGGTGCCATCTGCGGCCAGATCGCCCACCGAAGCTGCTGTGCCCGGCTGGCACCCGCGCTTTCCAGCGCCGCCACCGGAGCGGCGGCCACATTGTCGATCGCTTCGGCATAGAATTTCGCCAGCATCCCAGTCGCATGAAAGGTGATGGCGAGGATTCCGGGCAATGGCCCAAGCCCCACCGCACCGACCATAAGCATCGCCACCAGGATCAGCGGAATGGAGCGGATCATTGCCAGAAGCCCGCGCACCGGGCGCCAGACGGCTGCGGGCACCAGGGTCTCGGCCGCAAGAACTGCCAGCCCGGCTGACAGGATGACCGCAAAGAATGTGCCGAGGATGGCAATTCGTAGGGTCTCCGCCAGGCCTCGCATAACTTCGCGCCAAACCGACAGGTCAGGCGGGATCATCCGCCCGAGGAATTCGCCCAGGCGCGCGCCTGCGCCAGGCAGCTTTTCCAGGCCCATTTCTGCGCTTGCGACGGACCAAAGAATGGCCAGGGCAAGCACGAACCAGATCAGTGCCCGGTTCATCAGCTGACCACACGCAGCCCGGCGCCGGGAGCCGTGCCATGGTAAAGTTCGGCGATGTCGTCGCTGGTCACCTGACCTGAGGCCTTGTCGAACTGCACACCGCCCGCGTGCAACCCGACGATCCGGTCAGCAAAGCGGCGCGACAAGTCTGGCTGGTGCGAACTGAAGACAACTCCGATGCCGCGTTTGTCAGCCGCGCCTGTGATCAGCCCGAGGATCCGTTCCGCATGGGCCGGATCAAGGTTGCTCACCGGTTCGTCGGCAAGGATCAGCCTGGGCTCCTGCGCAAGGCATCGGGCTATTGCCACCCGCTGCCGCTGACCGCCCGAAAGCTGGTCCGCCCTGCGCCGGGCCAGATCGGAGAGCCCGGTATCTTCGAGTGCTGCAGCGACTTTGAGGTGATCCTGCTCGCCGAACCGACCCCAAAGGGAAGGCCAGATGCGCATCCGGGAAAGCCGCCCGTTCATCACATTCTGATAGACGGTCAACCGGTCAACCAGCGCAAATTCCTGAAAGATAAACCCAACGCCGGTGCGCTGCTCACGCGCCGACGCGTGCGTTGCCGAAAGCGGCACCCCGAGCACTTCGGCTTCACCGCTCCAGCCGCGCAGGCGGCCGTCGAGCAGTGCGAGCAGGGTGGACTTCCCCGCGCCCGACGGGCCAAGCAGCGCCACCCGTTCACCTGCTGCAGCGCTGAGCGACACGTCACGCAGCGCCGCGGCGCCGTCGAAGTGATGGGACACTGCATTCAGGGTGAAGGCTGCTGTCATTTCAGATACCCGTAGCGCCGTGCGGTCTCACGCACGCCCTCATAGACGCCCCGGTCCGCCGCAATGTAGCCGTCCGGCCCATAGAGATACGCCAGCAGGTAACGGTTGCCTGGCTCATTGAGCAGGAGCATGGTTTCGACGAATTTGGCCTGCACGCCCTTGTCCAGGCCGGGCCGGGCGACAACCGCATGGCTTGGGATCTGTTCGCTTTCGGCCAGGACTTTGACCTCTGCTTGCTGCTCCGGTGTCAGCAGAAGATCGGCATACTGGCTGGCGCCGGCGGCATCCACGAGGCCGTTCGCCATGGCCTGCATCGCCTGCTGATAGCCCCCGGCAAAGAACTTCCGGCCAAAGAAATTATCCGCATCGGCGGCATCGGCAATGAGCCCCTCGCGCACGAACAGGTCAAGCGGGTAGAGATAGCCGGACTCCGACACCGGATCGGCAAAGGCAATGTCGTGCCCTTTGAGGTCGGCCAGTGTTTCGATCCCGCTGTCTTTGCGCACGAAGACCCGGCCCGCATAGCTCGGCTGCCCGCGGTAAACTTCGGACAGCAACGGCACGGCGCCAATCTGATCCTCAGCCAGAACAAAAGGCAGGGCGCCCATGAAAGATATGTCAGCATCGCCATTGCGCAGCGCCTCTACGGCGGCGGCATGGTCGAAGGTCACAAACCCCGTAACCGGCACTCCCATCCTTTCGGACAGCCAGCTCGTGACAGTCTCGATGTCACCCAGCAGCTTTTCGGGGTTCTCTTGCGGGATGAAGGCCAGTTTCAGCGCCTCGCCCGATGCCAGCGCAGGCATGGCGAGGGTTGCGGCAGATACGGCTAGAAAATTGCGGCGCGACAGCATCAGAACATCCTCTCGTCAATATCGGCTTGCATCGCCTTGAACAGATCCCACTGGCGGCCTGCCTCTTCCCAATCGCCTGCGGCACTGGCATCACCGACAGCCCGCAGAATAGCGGAGAACTCATAGATCTCCGGCTTGGAGCTCTGATTGACCATGACGCTTGCATCCGCCGCCAGATCGGGGGCGACCGTATCCACCAGCAGCGCGATGTTTTCGGCATCGCGCATCGGCAGCAACGTATCCAGGGTACTTGCGAAAGTGGTCAGTTCTTCCCAGGACAGGCGGAACACGCTGTCGCGGCCTTCAAACGCCTGATATGGCTCCTCGCCATCTCCAACAGCCTCGAGATAGGCGGTCAGATCGGCACGCTGCGCCGCATCCAATCCCAGATCCTTGCTGTCATCGAACCAGTCCACCACGCTGGCCAGCGTTTGCAGCGACCCGTCGTGCATATAGGGCGCGGTGAAGTTGATATTGCGCAGGGTGGGCGTTTCAAAGTGGATTGGCGTGCCGCCCGGGAAGGGGGGCTCGGCGGTGCCGATGTCGTAGGTAAGACCGTCGCGGAAGTTACGCTCGGGCGTGTGGCACGAGGCGCAGGAGCGGTCACCCAGTCCGGCAAATTCTGTGTTGAACAGCTCTTCCCCGCGCTTGGCCGCGTCCGAGGCCAGATCCGTCAGCCTGCCCGCCCTGTCGATTTTCGGATTCGGAAGAAAGTCGAATTGCTTGACATAGGCCTCCAGCGCGTCCAGCTGGAAGGGGGTCGGTTCCTCCCCGGCAAACTCGGTCACAATCACATTGCGGATGAACCGCCGCAAGCTGGGCTCGCGTCCGTCGCGCCCATAAGGCGCGGTAAAGCGGATACCCCGCATCGAAGGCGTATCCAGATGATCGTCCACCCGGTCATTGAACATCGGGTTGAAGAAGGACCCGTCCACATCCATGCCGCCCGCGTACTTCGATAATCCAGGAATAAAAAATTCCCGGTTCACATCTGAGCGGTTGTGGCAGGTGGAGCAGGCAATACCCAGTTCGCGGGCAGGGCCGCCAAAGATTTCCGGGCTGTCGAACAGCATGTCCCCATAGGCAACGAGCGGCAGGTTGGCCTCATCCTCACCCGCCTCTTCGAATTGCAGCACCAGCCGGGGCAGTTCCCGCTGATCGGCGATATTCGACCCCGGCGGCAACGTTGCAGGCAGTGTCACCGGCGTTCCTGAGCGCACCGCGCTTTCGGGGACCGGGGTTAGCTTTTGGCGTTCCGCATAAGCAGCAGGCAAATAATTCTCTGTCAGATAGGTTTCGAGCGTTGCACGTGCTGCGGCAAAGCGCTCTGCATCGGTCTCTTGTGACCCATGGCCAAGCACGCCAGCGGTGCCGAGCGAGGAGTTCAGGACGAGCCATGCCCGCCCCAGATCGCGCGCGGCTTTGGCATCCGCTGCCTTGATGCCGTCCTCGAACGCCCGGAACAGCGCTTCGGCCCTAGCAATCTCATGCGCTGCGTTGGGCTGTCCAAGCGCAGTCTCTGCCGCCGCCAGGTGACGCAGGATACCCTGAGCCACGGCAGCCGTGGCCGCCTCGAACAGCGCCTGGCGGTCTTGTGCAGCAAGCGCCGCGCTGATCGCGCCGGCCTCATCCGGGGTCACCCGCGACATGGCATCTTCAGGCAATGCGCTGCCTGGCGCCGGCGCGGTCCAGCTGTTTTCGATTTTTTCCCAGGGAACCGGGGTCAGGTTCCCCATGAACAGTGTCAGGCGATAAGCGGCAGAGCGCGGCGCCCAAGGGGCCTGCTCGATCGCTGTGGCCCCCGCGGCCACCGGCAATAGGCCGACCAGTGCCGTTGTGATGAGGTTTTTCATGGCTGAGCCTACAAATGTTAGCTTTGGCTAAATTGTGTGGCTTCTTCTATGCCGTTGTCAACCCGCTTTGTTGCAGGCATACAGGGAGGCCAGACCGACTTGCGACTTTATGAGCGACATGACCAAAACAGATGAAAACGGCCTCAGCCGAAGCCCTGATGAACAGGCAAGCAGTTTTGAGGCTGTACGCTCGGCTCATCAAAGCGAGATGGTCGAGGATTATGTCGAACTGATTGCTGAGCTAATACACCTGAACGGCGCGGCGCGGCCTGTTGAAATCGCCGAGCGGCTTGGCGTCACCCAGCCCACGGTCTCCAAGAACCTGAACCGCCTGAAACGGGAAGGGCTGATCCTGCAAGAGCCCTACCGCTCAATACGCCTGACGGAAGATGGCCGCCAGCTGGCCGAAGCCTGCCGTAAGCGTCATAGGATCGTGGTGGAATTCCTCGTGGCTATCGGCGTATCGCAAGAGGTGGCTGAATTTGATGCCGAAGGGATCGAGCACCACGTCAGCGAAGAAACCTTGGCTGTGTTCCGTGCCTTCACCCAGGAACGGGATAAGAAGTAACTTGTTGCTCGCTTGCTCGGAAAGCGCCGGCCAGCAGGTTCATAAGATACTCAGAAGTGCCCCTGTAATTCTTCAAGGTGTCCGCAATCCGAGGTTGTTAGGGCAGCTTCCTGCATTAGGACGAAGTCGCTGGCGCAGAGGTAATGAGCGGGTTTGCTCAGATCGCAAAGAAGACACGGATTCGAAGTCGATTTGAGCGGTACCGTCATCATGCGGCATCCTGATTTTCCCCGTGGCGGTGATTGGCCAAATCCAGACCAGGAATACGCGGGACGCGCCCGGACCGTATTGCGCGGACACGAGCATTCATCCAGTGGCGGATGACCTTGCGAAAGAGCCAGTCACGCAAAATTCCGAACGCCTGCCGGTGATCCCGGTAGAAATCGTCCGGCGCGTCGAATGTTCCAAAATCCCGGGCGATACCGATTTTCTGAATGTAGGTGTCGCCGCCTGTCCAAGCGACTGGCGGTGCGCTTAAACAACTGGTTCCGGCGCCATAGCCGCATAGGCTTTCGGAACCGGCAAAGGTGACCTGGAGCGTCCCTAAGAATGACTCGTCAAGGATAAAACCCTCGAGATTGACCCAGCCTTCCTCTGTCTCGGCCTCCACCCAGGAATGCAGGATCTCGTCTGGCGCAATTGGATAGACGATCTCTGGCACCACGCCCCGCTGCAGCTCCTTGTGGATTGTGAAACCATGCAGACGGCACCGCACACCCACTCCGCGCAAAAGCGCCATGAGCAGTGTGCCCTTGGTGTTGCACTGGCCGTAGCCGTCGGCGAGAACCCTGGAGGCAGGGATGTCGTCCGCGCGATTGTAACCAAAGGCAATCTCATTGCGTACGAAGTCGTAGACCTCGCCAATCTGCTCATGCTGCGCCAGATCCTTCCACCCGCGATCCGTGATGAGCCCGGCGATAGCCGTATGTTCAAAGTCCAATAGCCTCGTAGGCTGAAGAAGCGGATCTTCGGGATACACTGCATCTCTCCTCGAATCGTGTGAGAAGAAGTGTAACTGCTACAGTGACTGTAGCTTCAAGCACTTTTCGTCGATCCCCCCCCGCAGTCCGCAGGCCTACTCAGATTTGGCAGTGTCAGGGAACCCGGACCTCATGTAGGCGATGATCATCCAGATTCCTTGCTCGCTGAGTTCGCCTTCGAAAGCAGGCATGTCAGTGCCGAAACGCGCGCCGCCTCGCATAAGTGAGAGCTGCACTCATGCCCCGATCTCGTCGTGCTCGGTCAGACATTCGGCATGATCGCGGAGCACCTCTAGTACCCGGCAATCCGATGTCTTGCCGCCGCTGCATTCATGCACCATGCGTTCGAGTTCTGTGCGCAGTGCCTCCAGGCGGGCAATCCGCTGATACACCTGCTTCAACTGCCGCCGGGCTATAGCATCGGCTTCGTCGCAGGACCGGTCCGGATGGTCGCTCAGATCGAGAAGTTCCCGGATTGCATCCAGAGAAAAGCCGAGCTGGCGTGCGTGACGGATGAAGGACAGCCGGTCAAGTTCGGCCTCGCCATAGCGCCGCTGACCGCCTTCTGTCCTCCCTGGCTCAGGCATCAGGCCTATCTGTTCATAATAGCGGATCGTCTGGACTTTGGTGCCAGTTTTCTTTCCCAAACTGCCAATCGTGAGCATGTGTACCCCCAGGAAGCTACAGTCCTAGTAGATTTAAGTGGGTTTGGTGCGGGCCACAACTCTATTCACAGACGCGCAAAAAAGTCCCTTTCCTATAGAAAATACCAGTTGAACCTCTAGTGGCTGCAGGGTGTAGACGCGCAAAAATACGTGGAATCAGAAACGGGCTGCTTGCATTGAGACTTAAACTCCTTCGGAAAATCCTCTGGGCACTGGCGGCTGTCGCGGCAGTTGCATTAATTTGGCTTATGCTATGGGCGGACTATCGCGCCGATCAGGCCCGTGAGAGCCAGGCTGCCTTCCGCGCGGCCTTCGAACTCACGGACCATCAAGGGATGCCCCGAACGCAGGAAGACTTCGCCGGGCGGTGGATGCTGGTCTTTTTTGGCTTCGCAAACTGCCCTGATGTCTGCCCGACGACACTCGCTGAGGTCGCCGCCGTTATGGAAGGGCTCGGTCCGGACGCCGGGCAGGTCCAGCCGCTCTTCATCTCGATTGATCCCGAGCGCGATACACCTATGGCGCTCGCAGATTTTGTCCCGCGCTTTGAGGCCGGCATCATCGGTCTCACGGGGACCCCGGACCAGATCGACCGGACTGCGAAGAGTTTTCATATCTTTTACGAGAGAATCGAGGAGGCCGCGGCCCCCGACGGTTACACGATGGGGCATTCCTCGCAGCTGTTCCTCTTCGATCCTGAAGCTGGCTATGTCACGGCGTGGCCCTATGGCACGCCGGCAGAGGAAATCGTATCCGATCTGAGGGAGCAGATTTCCTCATGACATTCAGGCTCTCATCCGATGCGGCGCTCGCAGCCGCATGGATCGTCGCACTAGTTTCGTCACTTGCCGTTCTGTTTATTGGCGAGGTCTTGGGACAGACGCCCTGTATCCTCTGCTGGTTTCAACGCGCCTTCATGTTCCCGCTGGCGGTTGTGCTGGGTCTCGGGCTCTGGTGGCAAGACGGGCTGGCCGGCCGCTACGGCATCGCGCTTTCTCTGGCCGGCGGTGCCATCGCACTGTGGCATCTCGGCCTCTTCTGGGGACTCATTCCCGAACGTATCCAGCCCTGTACAGCTGCAGGACCGTCCTGCACCGACGAAGGCCAGCTTGCCCTCGGCGTACCAATCCCGCTGCTCTCGTTCCTGGCCTTTGCTCTCATCGCCACCCTGTCAGCCGCTTCTTTAAAGGAAAATACCGAATGAACCGCCGCTCTATGATCCTTTCCGTTCCCGTATTCGCAGTCGCGGCCTTTGCGGGTGCCGCTTGGTATGCAACGCGGTCAGAGCCCGTAGGGGAGGCCACCTCGGTCACCCCAGAAATTGCCGACGCTTTGATCCGGCCCTACTCCCCGATTCTCGGCCCTGAGAACGCTCCCGTGACGATCGTGGAGTTCTTCGATCCTGCGTGCGAAGCCTGCCGCGCTTTCTACCCGGTCGTGAAGGGCATTATGTCCGAACATGGCGACGCCGTGCGTGTGGTGATCCGCTACACACCGTTTCACGGGGAAGCTTCGGAAGAAGCGATCCAGGTCCTCGAAACAGCACGTATGCAGGGGGTCTTCGAGCAGGTTCTGGAAGCGGTACTGCGGGATCAGCCCCTCTGGGCGTCCCACGGAGCGCCCGAGCCCGGCCTCATCCTCCAGATCGCTGCGGGCGCCGGCCTTGACGCAGAGGCCGCGCAGACGCAAATGCGCGCGCCGGATATCGTGGGCATTCTCAATCAGGACCGCGCCGATGTTGAAGCCGTGGGCGTGAGCCAGACGCCGACCTTTTTCGTGAACGGCAAGCCGCTCTCCCCTTTCGGCGAGGCAGAATTGCGCGCGCTGGTCGCAGAGGAAGTCGCGGCAGCCAAAAGCTGACGGAAAATCTGAAAGGAAAGATAGCGAGATGAAACCGGTACTTCATGCTGCTCTTGCAGTACTTGCCCTGCCACTCGGCACCGCCTCTGCCGCGCTGGCCGGTTCCGGCCAAGTGAGCATCGAAAATGCCTGGTCGCGGGCATCAATCGGCACCAGCCGTCCCGGAGCTGCCTACATGGAGATTTTGAACACGGGCGATGAGACGGTCATCCTGACGGGACTCAAGACTGATATTGCCATGATGCCCGAAATCCACCGGAGTTCGACAAACGAACAAGGCGTCAGTTCAATGGCTCCCGCGGGTGACGTTTCCATTGCACCAGGTGAGACAGTCGCGCTGGAGCCCGGCGGTCTGCACGCCATGCTGATGAAGCTTCAGCGTCCGATGAAGGAAGGGGAGACTTTTCCGCTGTCGCTCATCTTTTCGGACGGTGGCGGGGTATCAGTCGAAGTGCCGGTTCTTGGCATCGCAGCGCGCGGCCCGGAAAACTGATGCGGCGGCGTTCGGCTCTCGGATATGGCGCGGCGGCATTTGGTGCGGTCGGCCTGGCACTTTTCCTGGGCTGGTGGCGTGTGGACGGCCCCGGCGCACCAGAGCCCATGGGCCAGCGGCCCTCGCCGCTTACGGAGATGGACTTCCGCCTGACTGACCACACAGGGCAGCCTGTCGGCCCTGATACGCTGGCCGGGCGCCCGTCGATGGTATTTTTCGGCTTTACCTACTGTCCTGACGTCTGCCCCACGACGCTCTCGGACATCTCCAGCTGGCTGGACGTGATGGGCGAAGACGCCGAGCAGCTGAACATCATCTTCATCACGGTCGATCCCGAGCGCGACACCGTCGACGCTATGGCGGAGTATGTCGGCTACTTCCATCCGGCGATCCGCGGCTGGACCGGTCCGGAAGCGCAGATCAAGCGTGCAATCGAAGGCTTCCGCGCGACCTATGAGAAGGTTGAGGGCGAGGATGGGCGATACACGATGAACCATACGGCGAGCGTCTTCCTGTTCGACGCCGAGGGGCGCTTCGTCAGCACTATCGACTACCACGAACCGAGGGAATTCGCAGTTCCGAAAATCCGGCGCGCAATGAATGAGAAACCGGAGGGAGCGACATGAGAATGAGGTGCCTGATGGCCAAGCTGGCAGTTACGGGCGGGGTTTCGGCGGCGGTCGCAGTGGTCGCGACCTCCTACTCAACGGAGCCTGTGCAGCCGACCCTTGCCGATGCTGGCGTTTGGGAACCTGCGCCCCTCACGTCGCCCAGGTTTGTGGAAAGACCCTCTTACATACTTGCTCGCGCGCAGCCTAAAATTGCGCCGGACTTTCGTCCGCCGTTCCTCCCGGTCGTGGTAAGGAATGATGCTCCGCTGGCTGCCATTGAGCCGTCACTCACCACATGGTCACGCAAAATAGCTCCGGGTGAGACACTTGATGCGGTTTTGGCCGAGGCCGGGCTTGCCGCCACCGACCGCGCTGAGATCGCTCTTGCGCTTGGTGCAGAATACGATCTCCGCCGGCTGCGCCCTGGTCACACAATCACTGTCCTATCCACGGCAGATGGACGCCCTCGCAACGTGACCCTCGCTGTCGAAGAGGGCATACGGATCGAGGCAGTTTTCGGCGAACAGCCTGCAACCCGGGTTGTGGCTCCTGAACCTGAAATCGTGACCCTTGCTGGCGAGGCCAGGATCGACTCCTCGATCTTCGCTGCTCTGGACAATGCGGGGATGCCTGCGCGTTTCGCCGTCGATCTGGCGCAAATGCTCGGCGGCACAGTAGATTTACGGCGCGAACTAAGCGGTGGCGAGACTCTGCGCCTTCTCTGGCGCGAGGCGCGGATCGCGAACAAGGCTATCCGCCAACCCGAAATCTCGTTTGCTGCACTGGACCTTGGAGACGCTCTCTATGAAATAGCCTGGCCAGAGGATGGGACCGGCAAGGCCACAATCTATCTCGATGGCGAGGTGCTGCGTGTCTTTTCCCAGCCCGTGGAGGGCGCGCGGCTCACTTCTGTCTTCGGCCGCCGCAAACACCCAGTCTATGGCAATGTCCGAATGCACACTGGCGTCGACTTTGCTGCAGCGCTCGGAACGCCTGTCCGCGCCACGGCGCCCGGTCGTGTTGCGTTTATTGGATGGCGCGGTGGCTATGGCCAGGTTATCGAGATCGCCCATGGCGCAGACACACTGACCCGTTACGCTCATCTCAGCGCCGTGCCCGAAGGCTTTACCGAGGGCCAGCGCGTGTCGGCCGGGGATACCATCGGCCGGATCGGCGCGACGGGAACTGCGACCGGCCCCAATCTGCATTACGAGGTGCGCGTAGACGGCCGCCCCACTGACCCGCTCTCCGATGACCGGCTCGCCGAGGCCGCCGGGCGCGCAATTCCGGACACTGCCGCGCTTACACGCCTGAAAGCGGCACGCGCCAGGCTCGAGGAGCAGCTCGCCAGCGTGATCGCCACGAACTCTAACGAAAGCCTTTGACCATGAAACGACCGATCGCCGCCCTGGCATGTGCTCTTGCTCTGCTGCCCGCCGCACAGGCGCTGGCCCAAGCGACGCCCATCGATGTAAAAAAAACCAATGGCTGCGGTTGCTGCCTCGCCTGGATGAAACACCTGGAGGAAAACGGGTTTGCTCCAAGCGGAGAAAACATGTTCGCAGGGCTGCTCGTGCGTTTCAAACTCGACAACGGCGTGCCGCAGCGCATGGTCTCTTGCCACACAGGTCTCACCGAAGGTTACGTAATTGAGGGGCATGTGCCCGCGGCCGACATTCGCCGGCTCCTTGCCGAACGTCCCGACGCTGTGGGTCTTGCCGTGCCCGGCATGCCGCTCGGCTCACCTGGCATGGATCAGGGCAGTTGGCGCGAGGCCTACGATGTGTTCCTGATCAACAATGACGGCTCGACCGAAGTCTACGCCAGTTACACCGGCAACTGATCAGCACGGCTGCACGGGGCCGGAGATCGGAACCGATTACCCCTGTTCGCTTGGCCTTCCCGGCAATCTCGCAACCAGTTCACTTGATGATCTCAGATCGGTTTCGTATTTACGGGCCGAGTATACCGATGGCTTTGAAGTGATCGTGATGGTGTTTGCAATCGCGGCCTTCAATGCCGCACTCAAGCACCATTTTCTTGACTGCCCGCATAGGCGCGAGATCTAGGCATATATTTCGATGGGCGTCCCGTCCCGCACCATTGCATAGACCTCTTCGATCTGACGGTCGGAAACGGAGATGCAGCCTGCGGTCCAGTCGCGTTTGTTCATTGGATCAATGCCCCGCCGCGGCCCGCCATGGATGAAGATGTCACCGCCTGGAGATTTGTCCTGTGCCGCTGCAAATGCGATATCCGCCTCGTTTGGATAAGAGATGCCGATGGAGAGATGGAACAGACTGTCAGGATTGCGCCGGTCAATGAGATAGGCTCCTTCGGGCGTTCGTCCATCACCCTCAAATTGCTTATGGCCTTCCGGTGCAAACCCCAGCCCGACCGGATAGGTGCGCAAAACACCCTCAGCGCCATCCAAAAAAAGCAAACGTTCTGATTTGTAGAGCCGCAAACGGGTAACCTCGGGCCCGGTATACTTGCGGAACTTGCTTGCACAGCCGGATAGGAGCGCAGCAATGCCGCCCAGTAGAATTATGCGTCTCGGAATTCTGTAGATCATCGCTGCCCGATGCAATATTTGACGGCTTGTTGCCACAAGCCTAGTTGAAGGGCCGGCACCAAATCAATGACCGTGTGCCAAAGCGCCGTGCGCCATTTGTTCGCCCACCGGCTCGCCGCCTTTCGGCGGCGACTTGTGGCGGCCGCCTGCGTTCAGCAGCCGCAGCGCATTGGCCACCACCAGCAACGAGACGCCCACGTCCGCCGCAATGGCCCCCCACATCGAGGCCATACCAAAGGCGGTCGCCACGACAAAGGCGGTTTTCGTCGCTAGCGAAAGGCCGATGTTCTGGCGGATGATGCTCATTGTGCGGCGTGAATGGGCAATCAGCCACGGCACTTTGGCGATGTCGTCGGTCATCAGCGCGATGTCCGCCGTCTCGATGGCTGCGTCCGAGCCCACGGCGCCCATGGCGATGCCGTAATGTGCCCGCGCCATGGCAGGGGCGTCGTTCACGCCGTCTCCGATCATGGCAACAACCGAATGACTGTCCACCAGGTTCTCGATGGCAGCTACCTTGTCTTCGGGCAGCAGTTCGGCACGCACCTCGTCGATACCGACTTCGGCTGCTACGGCGCGCGCCGTACGCTCGTTGTCGCCAGTCAGCATGACAATGGTGTTAACACCCTGTGCGTGCAATTTTGAGACAATGCCTTTGGCGTCGGGCCTGATCCGGTCGCGCAATTCGAGAACGCCCAATACGCCTGTCTCGTCGCCCACCGCGACCAGCGTCGCCCCGGCACCTTCGATCCGGTCCCGCAACTCACCAGGAATGGCATCGCCAAAACCCTTCTCTGCGGCGAACCGGTCAGAACCAAGCCAGACGGCCCGGTCACCCGCGCGCCCTTCAAGCCCGCGCCCCGGCACTGTGCGGGTATCCTCCGCGGCGGCTATTGAAACGGCGTCCCGCCCGGCGCGCTCGAGGATCGCGCGCGCCAGCGGATGCGAGGAGCGCGCCTCCAGCGACGACGCCAGCGCAAGCAGATCCCGCGCCTCCGCCTTTCCAAGCGAATGGATTGCTGCCACCTCCGGCCGACCCTCGGTGATCGTCCCGGTCTTGTCCATGGCCAGCGCAGTCGTGCGGCCAGGTGCCTCGACATATGCGCCGCCCTTGATCAGCACGCCCGCCCGCGCCGAAGAGGCCAGCGCCGCAACGATCGAGACGGGTGTCGAAATCACCAGCGCACAGGGGCAGGCGATGACCAGAAGCACCAGAGCGTTGTAGAACCAGAAGCCCCAGGCACCGCCAATAAGTGGCGGCAGAACCGCGATGGCAATGGCCAGCGTCATGACAACCGGCGTGTAAATCCGCGCGAATTTTGCCACCCACTGTTCCACCGGTGCGCGGCGGGCGTGGGCGTCGCCGACCATGCGGGTGATTTTCGCGAGCACGGTGTCCGACGCCGCCTTCGTTGCGCGCACAGTGAGCGTGCCTTCGCCGTTGATGGTGCCGGCATAGACTTCGTCGCCCGGCTCCTTTGGCACCAGAGCGCTTTCGCCGGTGATGGGGGCCTGATCAACAGCGCCTGCTCCGTCAACGACTTCACCGTCAAGCGGGATGCGGTCGCCGCCTCGCACGATGAATTTTGCATTAACCGCCACCGCGGACGCCGGAACGTCCGCTTCCGACCCATCGTCGTACAGCACCCGCGCCGTGGGTGGCGCGAGGTCCAGCAGCGCCGAAACTGCATTCCTCGCCCGGCCGACGCTCCAGCTTTCAAGATAAAGCGAAAGCGAGAAGAAGAAGGCAACCGTCGCGGCCTCGAAAAATTCGCCAAGGCCGATGGCGCCAGCGACGGCGACGACCATCAGGAGGTTCATGTCGGGCGAAAATCGCCTAGCTGAAGACCATGCCTTGGGTGCGACGAGCCAGACGCCAAAGAGGATCGCAACCGCGAAGAGCCCGGCTTCGGCCAGCGGCATCGGCGCCTCCCCATGGCCCGAGAACAGCCCGATAGCCCCACCCATACCGGTCCCGACGACGTGGTAGAAGAACCCTGCCGCCCAGAAACCGCCGCTCAACGCGGTGAAGCGCCTTTGACGTGCCAAATGCGCCACCTGATCCTCCGCTGCGTTCTCGGCGTCCCAGGGCTTTGCGCTCATCCCGGTGCTGGCGACCAACTTGGCAACCTCGGAGTCGGATAATGCTCTTGCGGTATCAAGAACCGTCATGCGTCCGTTGATCACATCGAACGCAAGATGTTCAGTTCCGCCCACATTCGGGCCTACGACCCGGTTCAGGATTGCCACCTCTTCGGCGCAGTCGAGTCCGGAGACCTGGAAACTGCGCCCGTTGGCGGGGGCGGGCCGGCCGGAGCGATGTCCCCGCAGGTCGAGGCACCGCCGCAGCAGGCCGCTTCATGATCCTGCGTGCAGGTAATATTGTGATCGTTCTGGCGAGTTTCGAGCGGCATGGACGGACCTTCAGATTCGAGGAGATCCTTCGAGCTTAGTCCCTACAGCAACTAGAGCTTCAAGAGGTTAAGCGCGTTTCATTAGCTACACGCGCAAATGCGCCGTAAATGCGAGGGTCTGACCTCTGGCTTGTGGCGAAACATGCCGTATGCCAGATTGCCGGCGGGAAACAGAAAAACAAACGGCAGAGGTTCAGATGCAGAAACGAAATGCGGCTATTGTGGCCACAGTACTTTTTTTGGCTGGATGCTCATCCTCTACCATCGTCTCCGGAAACACCGCAACGCGGGTCGGAAACGTGCCGGACGCAGTCGTCGATCTCGCCGCTCCCGGACAAGATCTTGCGTCTGCGCGGCTTCTGCCTGAAGATGGTTGCTATTGGTATGAGCATAGCGGGCCAGTTGAAACCACATTGCTGCCGCTTAGAACAACGGCGGGAAACCCGATCTGTTCGAAACCAAACGCATAGGCTAGGTCAGCAACATCCCCCTCAACTCCGCGAAGTGATGCCGTCTTCGGCCTCATACAGATAGGCGGTCGAGCCGGCTTCCACGTTTGGGTAGAGATCGTTGATATGCGCCATCACCATGCGGACGCATCCTGAACTTGCCCTGCCCCCGATCGAACGCGGCCATGGCGTTCCATGAATACGCAGGTAGGTATCCCGGTTTCCGACGTACAAGTAGAGTGCGCGGGAACCTAGCGCGTTCTTCGGGCCTGGTTCCTGGCCGTCTGCGTACTGGGAATAGGCCTCCGGGTCGCGTTCGATCATGGATTGCGTAGGCGTCCAATGCGGCCACTCAACTTTGCGCCGGATGGTGTAAGTGCCAGGCTCGTACAAATTGCCACGGGCTATGGCCACACCATAGCGCATGGCGGTTCCGCCTTCTTCAATGTGGTAAAGGTATCTCGCGATGGCATCGACATGGATGTCCCCCGGTACCAACCCGTCGTTTGCAACGACCCGGGCCGGAAGGAAACGTTGATGCAGCCCCCATGGGTTAGACGTTTCCGGATCATAGCTTGGCGGCGTAATTTGAGCGTCCCAGTTTGCCTTCTGTGTGGCGGTTGGCCAAGATCCGGCCCACACCGGTCCCGCAATTGCGGTAGAGAACAGTGCTGTCGAACTTGTGACAAAATGGCGTCTCGTGAACATATTTGAGATTTCCTCTTGTGCCGTTTGCGTATGCCGAATTTCCCTACTCCGATAAGATCTACAGCAACTAGAGGGTCAAGGGGTTTCTGAGGCCACGCGTAGAATTCTGGTCCGAACCATTTCCGCTTATTGTCTCAAATTGGCAAGGCATCAAGGGTAGTGGAAAATTGACCAAATCCATCATGGAACGGTTTCTGGCAGCAGTATTGAACGGTAGATTTTGGCAGGTCGCGTACCTTCATGCGAACCGCAGCATTGGCGAATTTTGGCTTGGATCGAGAGTTCGCCCAGATCGACAACGAGGAGACAGACCCAATTCTCAGCATCACTACACAGGCCGCCTGATCATGACCTCAGGCCATCCGGGAAATTACACCACCTTGACGGACGTGACCATGCTGACGCTTCCAATAATCTCGACTGAGGCCGCCAGAGTAGCGTTTCTTCAATCGCGATCACGTGAAGAATCTCTTCTTGATCCTGTGGTTGCTACAGGGTGCATAAGCGTTCCCAGGATATGGTCGCTCTTTGGCGTGAGGTGAATTCATGAGAAAATCAATCTGGGCCAGCTACGTTGGATCGCTCTCATCACTTGGTGTTGCGGCGTGCTGCGTCTTGCCGATGACGATGATTTTGTTCGGACTCGGTGGAAGCTGGCTTGCAATATTTGGGAAAATCGCCGCCGCAAGCTACTACGTCCTTGGTATCTCAACCGCAGTCTTACTTTCGGCATGGGCTGTTTCGTACCGAAGGGGCTCGATTTCCCACCTAAAGTGGTGGTTGACGGGCAGCACAGTACTGATCGCAATATCATGGATCGTTGTTGTGAATGAAGCTCAGATCAACGACTTCCTCATAACCCTTATGTAAAAAGGCTAATGACGCGAAGCGCTGCCTGGTAAAAACGAATGCCGGATGCGGTCATTCAGCATGGCAGGAAGCTGCGAAATATCACGGCTCCGGCCTGAGCTGCCTGTGGCCGCGATCTTTCTGATCACCCTTTTGGCAGGAAGGGTACCCGGATCTTGTCGAGCCTGATGTGTGCGGGCTTGTCTGCGAATGCCTGGCTTGGCGTTGCCACCCTGATCGGCAGCGGCGGCGGCATATTGCTGGTTGCTGGACGGAGCCACTTGTTTTCACTGCCAGCCACCGTCGTCACCTTGATCCTTGCGATCGCTCCGGTTCCACTGCCCGTTTGGGTGACGGGTGCGACCATCATCAATTGGCGATCGGTTAGGTTACCTCTGTAAGCGCGTCGATCACAGGGCACTCCGGCACATCGTCACCGGTGCATTGCGCCACTGTGGAGGACAGAACGTGCTCGATGCGTTTGAGATCGGCAATCTTGGCGCGGACAGAGTCGAGATGAGTATTCGCAAGAACCTGCACCTCCCCGCAGGTCTGTGCCCCGCCATCGACGAGCGCGAGCAGATCGCGGATCTCTTCGAGCGTGAAGCCCAATTCGCGCGCACGCATGATGAAGCGCAAGCGCCCGACATGGCTTTCGTCATAGGCGCGGTAATTCTTGGATGTGCGGGGCGGTTCCGGCATGACGCCGATTTTTTCGTAATACCGGATGGTCTCCAAGTTGCATCCTGTCATTTGCGCTAGAACCCCGCGCCGGATGACCTTCACCATTCTGTGATGGGTTTTCACGTTGGACCCCCTTGAGCCTGTACTGACTACAGACCTTAGGTTGAAGTCATCAACGAGGCAAGGACGACTCGAAACATGACTGAAACAACATCCGCAGGCCGGTCAACGGCACTCGACGATCAACCGGATGCCGACCGAAAGGCTTGGGCAACTACCGGGCTGGGGGTACTCGGTGCGTTGGCCATGACCTCATGCTGCATTCTGCCACTGGTGCTGGTCAGCTTCGGCGTCACTGGCGTGTTCATCGCCCAGTTGGGCGCGCTTTATCAGTACAAGTGGATCACCTTTGCGCTGAGCGCTGCGTTCATTGGCTACGGCTTTTACAAGGCCTACCGCCCAATACCGGCCGGGGCCTGCGCCGATGGAACCTGCGCGCGCCCCATGAACCGGAAGCTCATGCGATTCATTCTTTGGATTGCGACTGTCATCGTCGCTGTCGCGATGATTTTTCCCTATCTCACCCCCTACCTCCTATCTTACTGAAGGGCCCGCATCATGAAAAACATCCTTCTTATCCTATCAGCTCTGGGAGTGCTCGCAGCTGCTCCCGCCAGTGCCGGCGAACAGCGCATCAATGTCGGGGTTGGCGAACTGACTTGTCCCTCCTGTTCCTTTACTGTGGCGGCAGCCATGCGCGGCGTACCCTCCGTCGAGATTGTCGACTTTCTTGAGGGGCAGTCGTGGGGCGAAGGCATCTACGTGGTCAATTATGACGATCAGGAGGCCAACCCTGACATGATCATCAACGCAGTCCTGGCCAATGGTTATCCGGCGGAAGTTCTTCAGCCCGGCGATTCCTGAGGGCAGAAGGAGGGCAAGGGTCATGGATGACAGACACAAGGGGGGGCTTCTGGCCTTCGTTGTTGCCGCTCCGATCATGCTGATCTGTTGCGGTGGCGGTGGCGTAATCCTCGCCGCTATTCTTGGCGGGATAGGCGGGTGGTTGTCCGGGCTTGGCGGCATCGCGACTGTGATCGCTGCCGTTGGTGCCATGCTGGTCTTTCGAGAGATCAAACGGAGACGCCCAGCACATGCCGACAGCGCGCCAGAAGACTCATGCTGCCGGCACGACACGAAAGTCAGCCTAGACTCTGCCGAAACCGCGAACCGGCAGCGAAGCGGACGGACTTCGTAGGCCTTTGCGGCAGTGGCCGTGTCCATTTCAACAGGAAAACGGCCCCTTCGCCGGGCAGGTTTTCCGCACGCTTGGAAACAGAAGATACATGAATACTGAAGAAAAAACCTCAAATGGCCTCCTGAAGGTCGGCCTCATCGGCACGGTCATCGCGGCGCTTTGCTGCTTTACACCTGTTCTTGTCGTTCTCTTCAGCACCGTCGGTCTTGCCGCCGTCGTCGGGTACTTAGATTTTGTGCTGCTTCCCGCGCTCGGGATTTTCATCCTACTGACGATCTACTCACTGTGGCGAAAGAACCCTCGCAATACCCAATCGCAAAGGAACTAGGAGATGATGGCCCCTATAGAAGATATGATGCCGATGGCACCGCAAATGATGGGCTGTTGTTACTTCAACTTTTTCGGCGCGGTGTCCTGGATGATTTCAATCACCACACCGCTGATCGCAATTGGCGCAATCGTCTACCTCCTGACCAAGCGACCCGAGAAAGGGAGCAGTCAGGACTTCTCCCAACCGTAGAATTCGGAACGACGCAGCGAGAATGAAAGTGAGTTGTGTCATCATCTTGGTCGGACAGGAAGCCAAGGAGCAGATCGATCTGTATGCCGCGGCCATCGGCGTCGGACCAACTGGCAAACAGAACCCGGCGATGATCACCGCCTATCCCAGCCACGCCACCGGCATCGGATTGATGGCTAAAAATGTAATACCCGCGGCCGCATGGAAGTGACGGCCCTATTAGGAAACAGAGGAAGATGATGATGGAGCAAAAGGTTGAAACCCATGATTGTTGCGGTCCGGCAGGTACTGATGGCAACGCATTTGACCTGATCGTGGTGGGTGCGGGCTCGGCAGGTTTCTCCGCCTCGATCACCGCGGCCGAGGCCGGCAAGCGAGTGGCCCTTGTAGGACACGGTACGATCGGCGGTACCTGCGTAAACGTGGGCTGCGTGCCGTCGAAGGCGATGATCCGCGCCGCCGAGGCGGTACATGGCGGCACTTCGGCGGCACGGTTCCCAGGTGTCGAGCCCTGCACCCACGCAGTCGACTGGGGCGCGGTGGTAAATGGCACGACCGATCTGGTCGTCGAGATGCGGCAGAAGAAGTACCTCGATTTGCTGCCTGCCTATGACAATGTGACCTACATTGAAGAAGGGGCCGCACGTCTCGTCGAGGGCGGGGTTCAAGCTGGCAGCCGTTTGCTTTCCGCTCCCCGTATCCTGATCGCCACCGGGTCCCGCCCTCAGCTCCCAGATATCGAGGGCATCGCTGAAGTGGACGTGCTGGATTCTACCGATCTTCTGACCCTGCCCGCGCCCCCCGAGAGCATCATGGTGCTAGGCGGCGGCTATATCGGCTGCGAGCTGGCGCAGATGGCGTCAAGGCTCGGGGTGAAGGTCACGCTTGTCACCCGTTCGCGCCTCTTGCCCGGCGCAGAACCGGAGGTGGCCGAGGCGCTGACCGAGGCGCTGAAGGCGGAAGGCATCGCGGTCGAAACCGGCCTGGCTTACACCTCGGTCGCGCAAGGTGCGGGCGGTGTCACCCTGACCATCGAACGCGATGGCCAGACCGAGGCGTTGACGGCGGAACGGATCGTTGGGACCACCGGCCGGGTGGCCAACTCTGACGGTCTTGGACTAGCCAAACTGGGCATCGAAACCGATGCGCGCGGGTCGGTCATTGTGAGCCCCGACATGGCGACCACACGGGCGGGCGTCTGGGCGGCGGGCGATGTCACTGACCGCGACCAATTCGTCTATATGGCGGCCTATGGCGCCAAGGTAGCGATCAACAACGCTCTGGGACTGGAGCCAATGCGCTATGACAATGCCGCGATGCCCTGGGTGGTGTTCACCGACCCGCAAGTGGCTGGTGTTGGCCTCTCGGAGGACGAGGCAAAAGCAGCCGGGCACGAGGTCAAGACCAGCGTGATTACGCTCGACAACGTGCCGCGCGCGGCGGCGGCGCGCGATACCCGCGGCGTGATCAAGCTGGTGGCGGATGCCAAGACCGACCGTCTGCTGGGTGGTCAGATCGCAGCACCCGAGGGTTCCGACACGATCCAGACGCTGGCCATGGCGCTCAAGTTCGGCATGACCACCAAGGCGCTTGGCGAGACGCTCTTTCCCTATCTGACCACGGTCGAGGGGCTGAAACTGGCGGCACAGACCTTCGACAAGGATGTGGCAAAACTCAGCTGCTGTGCGGGGTGACGACGTGAGACGCGGGCACACCACGGATCTTCTCTCCAGTTGCCATGGTGTGTTGTTAGGTTGGGCGGCTCCGGCGGCGGCAATGTTCGCCGTGTTCGGCATTGCGCATCCGGTCAAGACATGGGTCTGGGCCGGGGCTCTCGTCTGGATGGGGGCGGCCTGTCTCTGGAACGCGCGCCGCTGCGGGCGGCGCCATTGCTTCTGGACCGGGCCATTCTTTCTGGCGATGGCTCTGGTGGTGCTGACACACGGGTATGGGGTTGTGGACCTCGGAAGCCAGGGGTGGAAATGGCTTGGTGCAATGATCGGAATTGGCGCCTTGGGCGTCATCGCTGTCACGGAGCGCGGGGGCAAGTATCTCTGAGCAACCAAAAGGAGCGATGATGAAGGATGATGGCAGAAAAGGCCCGCTAGCTGCGCTGGTCGCGCTCAAACTCGTCTGCTGTGGCGGGCTCCTGCTGGCCACCGGCGCATTTTCGCTTGGCGGGTTCTTGTCACTGATGACCCACCCTGCGGTCAAACTTGGAGGCGTACTCCTCCTGGTTTTGGCAACAGGCTGGCTGTTGTGGCAAGTGCTTTCGAGCAGAGCCACTTCACCATCGCAGAATACCGGCGCGCGCCGACATGAACTCCGCAGTGGCGATGCTATCCTATCTTCTAAAGCCAGCCAGCAATCGATGACAAGCTTGTCTTACTCGCCGAACCATGCCGTTAGCACTGCCGGAACGGAAGTGGGGCCAGGCCCATGCAGTTCACCCAAAGGAAAGTGAGATTGATGGAAAAGACCGCTGAAACCTATTTTCCGGACACTTCGACCCTTTCGGACCCAAAAGTCTTAGAAGCTCTGTCTGCACTCATGAGCAACGCGCGGCTGGCCGCGCGCTGGGGTGGGCTCTCGCCTGCGGCTCGGCAGGCTCATCAAGCGATCCTGCAGGCGTTTCTGGCTGATGGCGTACCGCCTCCAATTTCCCAATTTTCCGCTGAATCGCTTGCCGATCTGGGACGGCGCGATCTCGTGCATGTGCGCCGCGGAGAGATTGCCTTGGCTTATCCGTTTTCAACCCGTCCAACCGATTTCCTGGTGCGCGTGGGCGGGGTGAAGGTCCATGCGATTTGTGCGGTCGATGCACTGGGCACCGCGGCCATGGCCCGCGAACCAGCCGAAGTCACCTGTCTATGCCCAACTTGCCGGGCTGGTGTCAGCTTGAGTGTTTTAGCTGATGGTCTCACGCTCGGCCATGCCTCCGAGCCCGATCCTCGGGTCTGGACCGGCGTCAAGGACGTCGGGGCCTGTGCGGCCGACAGCCAGTGCAAGTCGATGCTGCTGTTCTGCGGCCCCGATCACCTCGATGCCTGGAAACGCTCCCAACCGCCCTCCGCGCGGGGGTTCGACCTTTCGCTGACCCAAGGAGTGCGCCTCGGCGCCGCGATCTTCCGGCCATTCCTTCAAGCCCCGGCCGAGGGGGCTGCGCCGTGAGTTCACTCGTCCTTTATGGGTTCACTGCAGGCGCGGTTGCAACGGTCAACCCCTGCGGCTTTGCCCTTTTGCCGGCGTGGTTCGCCCGTGAAATGGCGGCACACGAAGACCGCCCCGCGGCCGAACGCCTGATCCGGGCGTTCGGTTCAGGCGGGCTGGTTTCACTCGGCTTCATTTCCATATTCCTGGTTGCCGGGGTCCTGCTTGCCGCCGGCTCCGAATGGCTCGGGCCGGCGCTGCCATGGATCGGCATGGCACTGGGATTTACACTGGCATTGATCGGCATCAGCTGGATTGCGTCGATCCGATTTCCGGGAATTCCAGTCATTGAAAAATGCCGCCGAATTAGCACCCGCTATGGCGCGTTCGGATTTGGCCTCTCCTATGGGCTTGCGTCTATCTCCTGCACCCTGCCGGTGTTTATGTCTGTCGCGGGTCTGTCCTTTCTTCTGGAGAGCGAGATCTCCCTGTCCGGTTTTCTGGCATACTTGGCCGGGGCGGCCACTGTGTTAACTTTGGTCGCAGTGGGCGGAAGGCTCGCTGGTTCGGGATTGCTGAAGCTAGTTCAAGATCGCACCGTGTTCCTGCGACGGACAGCCGGCACTCTGACATTGCTGGCCGGTCTCTACATCGCCCTCTATTGGGGAAGGCTTTTCTTCGATAACGCGTCATGGGCTGACGAAATCGCGTATTCAGTCGAAGGATACGCATCGAGGGCAAGCATGTTTCTGTCGTCCAGAACGGGTTTACTCATACTGCTGTCGGGCGCCACCGTGCTTGCCTTGTGGGTGTGGATTGCTCGCATACGCGCTGCGTATCGCAAATAGGCCGCTCGCTTGAATCCTGGAGACAATCTGAACGAGCTAACGGGCTTCCTGAGATAGGACAATGACTGACCTGCACCGCCGACATACCCCAAACCGACTCGATGATATCGAGTGTGTCACGGGCCAACTTGCACTGTGTCTAGCAGAACATGGCGCCAGTTCAGAGGACGCCCAGGCAGCTATCCGAAAGTTCGGGCAGATTCTGTCAGCGGCGCCATTGCGGGTAGAACGCCTGTTTGTGAGCGTGCAGCCGCTGCATCCGGATTTTCGGGCACGTACTTACCTGTGGCTCGCCAAGGACGGCCGGGTGCGCGTTATCGAATGGCCGCATGGGCTTAAGAACAGGCAAGGATACCGTTCCTCTCCGGATCATCACGTTCATACCACGGGTACAGAGTTGCATGTTCCAGACCTCCAAAACACCCCACCGTCACGTTGCAATCTCTACGATGAGCTTCGGCTTGACGGTTTCACCGACTATCTCATTATCCCGTTGCGCTTCAGCGGCGGCACAATCAACACGCTTTCGATCGCAACGCGCCAATCAGGCGGATTTTCGAAAGGCAGCCTTGTTGCCTTCCGCCGGCTGGCCGATCTCCTGGCCGCGCTGCTGGAGCGGTTTGTCGCCATCGAAAACCTCGACACCGCACTGCGGACCTACCTGGGCCGGCACGCCGGCAGCCAGGTCATGCGCGGTGAGATCCGCCTTGGCGA